>NZ_JBGFGP010000168.1:0-13388 GCF_041224545.1 Sedimentitalea sp. XS_ASV28
GCCACTGCAAGCGCGCCGAGCGCTTGAGCAATTTGAGGGCTCCGCGCCCGGCGCGCTTGCCCAAACCGAAACCCATGATTATCAAGATCAAACCCGCAGACTCTCGTTATGAACGAGGGACCGAAGGGGGGCAGGTCAGCGGCGTTGAATCCGAAAACATTGCGCTCGAAGGTGTCCTCGACCACATCGATTTCACCCGCAAAGTGGGCCAAAGCAAGATCAGCGACCAGAAGCTGCGCCAACTCATCAATCACTTCGGTGAAATCCGGCTTCGCAACGAAGATTTTGAATTTCCTGACCTTTTGGGCGCAGCATACGAATACCTGATTGGTGAGTTCGCGGACTCTGCTGGCAAAAAAGGCGGCGAGTTCTATACCCCGCGTTCGGTCGTCCGGATGATGGTGCGGCTGCTCAAACCAACGCTCGAACATGACATTTACGATCCCTGCTGCGGGTCTGGCGGTATGCTTATCGCGGCTAAGGACTACATCGACGAACATGGCCAGGACGGGCGCAGGGCCAACCTTTTCGGTCAGGAAGCCGCTGGCACCGTTTGGTCCATCGCCAAAATGAACATGCTGCTCCATGGCATCAACAGCGCCGACCTGCGGAATGAGGACACCCTAGGCGAACCGCAGCACGTTGAAGACGGCGAATTGCGCCGCTTTGATCGGATCCTCACCAACCCGCCGTTTTCGATCAACTGGGGCTCCAAGGACAAGGATCGGTCTGGCGAATACACGTGGCAGCCCAAGTTCAGGGAACGCTTCTTCCATGAGGTGCCGCTTGGCTCGAAGAAGGCTGACCTCATGTTCCTCCAGCACATGCTGGCCGTCAGCCGCGATGGCGGCATGATCGCGACGGTGATGCCGCACGGGGTTCTGTTCCGGGGCGGGGATGAGGGGAAAATCCGTCAAAAAATCATTGAAAGCGATCAGGTCGAGGCGGTTATCGGCCTCGGCCCGCAGCTCTTCTACGGCACAGGCATCCCGGCTTGCGTGATCGTCCTGCGCCAGCGGGTGCACCATGGCGCGAACCTGGTCTCCGGCAAGCCAGCCGAACGGCAGGGCAAGGTGCTCTTCATCAACGCCGACCGCGAATATTTCGAAGGGCGCGCGCAGAACCACCTGCTGCCGGAACACATCGAAAAGATCGTCACCACGTTTGAGGAGTACCGCGCAATCCCCGGCTTCTCGGCCATCGTCGACATCGACACGCTGCGCGAGAATGACTTCAACCTCAACATCCGCCGCTATGCCGACAACGCCCCGCCACCCGAGCCGCATGACGTGCGCGCGCACCTTGTGGGTGGCATCCCGAAGGCAGAGGTGGAGGCCAAAGCGGACCTGTTCCAATCCCACGGGCTGAACCCGATGGACCTGCTGACGCCACGCGATGAAAAATACCTCGATTTCGCCGCCAGCCTGACCGCCAAGTCAGACCTCAAACCCGCTGTCGAAACCAATGCGGGCCTCGTCGCGCGCGAGGCAGAGATCAAGGCAAGCTTCAACGCGTGGTGGGATGCGCACCAGGACAGCATCAAGTCCCTCGCCGGGGCCGAAGACCCCGCCGCGCTGATCACCCTGCGCGATGAACTGCTCTCCAGCTTCTCCGACACGCTCGAAAGCCTCGCCATGCTCGACCCGTTTACGGTGCGGGGTATCATCGCGCAGTTCTGGAACCAGTCGCGGTTTGACTTCCTGACCCTCATGGCGCGCGACACCAAGGGCGTGGTCGATGCCTGGCGAACCTCTATCGTCACGGCTCTGGAGGATAAGGGGAACAAGGAAAACCCGCTGGATCACAAGCTGGTGGCCTTTCTGATGGGCGACTTCGTGCGCGAGATTGCAGAGCTTGAGGCACGCAAGGTTGAACTGGATGCGCAGATAAAGGCGGCGACGGCCAAGCCCGAGGAGGACGACGAAGAAGAGGACGAGGCCGAACCGGTGGACGAAGCGCAGATCAAGCGCTGGAAGAAGGAACTGAGCGAGGTCAAGAAGACCCTGAAGGCCAAACAGGCGCAATTCACGGATGAGATCAACGCAGGCGTTGATGGGCTGTCACCGGAAGAGGCGGCGGAACTGCTGCTGAAAATCCTGCATGATGACATGCAGAAAATCCTGACCCGCTACATCACCGCGCAGCGCGGCCGGATCGTGGCGGCGTTCGAGAACTGGTGGGACAGGTATCGCGTGACCCTGACCGAGATCGAGGGCGCACGGGCAGAGGCGACGGAGAAGCTGGCCGGGTTCTTGAAGGGGTTGGGGTATGTCTGACTCAACCTTTAGAAGGGTGGAACTTGGCGAAGTTGCGGAACGCACTGAGGGAAGTTTCGTGGACGGTCCATTTGGATCGAGTCTCAAATCTGACGAATACACTGAAGAAGGTGTGCGCCTCATCCAACTTCAAAACATTGGTGTAAATGAGTGGTTCGACGCCAACCAAAAGTTCATATCCCAGCGCAAGTTTCTATCACTCCAGCGCCATGGAGCCGTCCCAGGTGACATTGCGATTGCCAAGATGGCCGAACCCGTCGCGAGGGCCTGTATCGTGCCGCCAGTAAGCGAGCAATTCGTGGTGGTAGCTGACTGCATACGCCTCCGACCAGACACGTCTCGCTTTGTGCCTTCATACATCGCAAAGGCAATCAACAGTCCTTACACGCGGCTTGAAGCTGAAAAGAAGGCCATTGGATCAACCCGCGTCCGGATCAATTTGACAACGCTAAAGACCGTTGGTTGCTTGGTTCCTTCGTTCGAAAGACAATCCAAAATCGCCGAGGTGCTGGATACGTTGGATGCGGCGATCCGGGGGACGGAGGCGGTGGTGGCGAAGCTGAAGGCGATGAAGCAGGGATTGCTGCATGACCTTCTGACCCGCGGCATCGATGCAAACGGAGACCTCCGCCCCCCACACACCGAGGCCCCCCACCTCTACAAACAAACCCCGCTCGGCTGGCTCCCGAAGGAGTGGGACGTCTGTGAGATGCAAGACTTGCTTGCGCCCGTTGATCCCGCGATGCGTTCAGGACCTTTCGGTAGTGCGCTCCTGAAGGAAGAATTGGTGAGCCAAGGAATTCCGTTCCTCGGGATCGACAATGTGTTCGTCGAGCGCTTCGACAGAAATTACAAGCGCTTCGTCACCCAAGGGAAGTTCCTGCAACTGCGCCGGTACGCTGTGCGTCCTGACGATCTGATGATTACCATCATGGGAACGGTTGGGCGCTGCTGCCTCGTGCCCGAAGACGTGGGTGACGCGCTGTCTTCGAAGCACACTTGGACGATCTCGCTCGATCAATCGAAATACTCGCCATACCTCGCGATGTTGCAGGTGAACTATTCCGACTGGGTGCTGCGTCATTTTTCCAAGGACCAACAGGGGGGCACGATGTCTGCTATCCGCAGCGAGACCATTCGTTCGACAATGTTGCCGGTTCCGCCTCGGGATGAGCAGGACGGCATCGAAGCCATCCTCACGGAATTGTCTACGCGCCTCCGTGAAGAACAGACGATGCTCGACAAGCTTCGCCTCCAGAAATCGGGCCTGATGGACGACCTGCTCACGGGCAGGACGCCCGTCACGGCCCTGCTGTAACCGAAGGGTCTGCCCATGGGACATGAATACGACGACGTCGAAAAGCCCTTCATCGACCAATGCGTCGCCATGGGCTGGACCGCGCAGACCGGCAGCAAGGATGACCCTGCCCTGACGGGCCGCAGCAGCTTCAAGGAGGTCATCGCAGAGGCCACGCTGCGCGAGCGTCTGCGCGCCATCAACCCCGGCCCGGACGGCAAGCCCTGGCTCGACGACGCCCGCCTGTCCGAAGCTGTCAGCGCGCTGACCCGCCACGGCCATCGCGGGCTGATGGAGGCCAATCAGGCGGTCACCGAACTGCTGCTCAAGGGCCTGACGGTCGAGGGCCTGACGGGCTGGGACGGCGGGCGCGGCCAGACGATCCGCTACATCGCGTGGGACGATGTGGCGGCCAACAGCTTTACCGTCGCAAACCAGTTCCGCGTCGATTGCCCGCCCGGCCATGACGTGGGCAAGGGCTTCATCATCCCCGATGTGGTGCTGCTGGTGAACGGTATCCCCGTGGTGGTGGTCGAGGCGAAAAGCCCCGGCATCCCCGAACCGCTGGCCGAAGCGGTCAAGCAACTGCGCCGCTATCACAACGCCCGCAAGGCCGCGCTGGAGGTGGACGAGAACGAAGGCGCGCCTGCGCTTTTTGCCTCGGTCCAGCTTCTGATCGCCACCAGCTTTGACGAGGCGCGCGTGGGCTCTATCGGTGCGGGGCTGGAGTACTACGGGCAGTGGAAGACGGTCGTGGGGCCGGATGGCAAAGGCTCTGAGGATGAGGTGGCGGCGGCCCTTGGCAAGGCGCGCCTGTCTGAGCAAGAGCGCATGATCGCTGGCATGCTGCGCCCGGCGCATCTGCTGGATATTCTGCGCCACTACCTGCTGTTCATGAATGTGGGCGGCCAAACCATCAAAACCGTCTGCCGGTATCAGCAATACCGCGCCGTGAACCGCGCGTTGGAGCGTTTGCGGACAGGCAAGACGAGGCTGCAAGACGGCGAATATGACCGGCGTGGCGGCATCGTCTGGCACACGCAAGGGTCCGGCAAGAGCCTGACCATGGTCTTCATGATCCGCAAGATGCGGACCGATTTGGACCTGCGGAAGTTCAAGGTGATCATGGTCACCGACCGTAAGGACCTGCAGCGTCAGTTGTCGGAAACGGCGACGATGTCCGGCGATGTGGTGGAGCTGGCGACAAGCAACAGTTCTTTGAAGCGGCTCGCCCGCCGGAAGGGGCCGGGTTTGGTCTTTGCCACGATCCAGAAATACCGCACGGATGAGGATGTGGCCGAAGTCACGAAAGGCCCGGCCTTCGATGTGCTGAACGAGGATGACACGATCCTGGTCGTTGTGGATGAGGCGCACCGCACACAGGCGGGTGATCTGCACGCCAATTTGCTGGCCGCGCTGCCGAACTGCGCACGGATCGGTTTCACCGGTACGCCAATCATCATGGGTGAGAAGAAGCGCTCCACCGAGATATTTGGCGATTTCATTGATCAATACACGATCAAGGAAGCCGAGGCCGATGGGGCGACTGTTCCGGTGCTTTACGAGGGGCGCACCGCTGAGGGTGCGGTGAAGGATGGGGCCACCCTGGACGGCCTGTTCGAGGATATGTTTCGCGGCCGGTCTGACGAGGAACTGGAAGCGATCCGCAAGAAATACGCGACCAAGGGCAACATCCTGGAGGCCAAGGAACTGATCGGGGAAAAGGCCCGCGACATGCTGCGTCACTACGTGACCAACCTTTTGCCGAACGGTTACAAGGCGCAGGTCGTGGCCTACAGCCGCACAGCAGTTGTCCGGTATCATGCGGCTTTTTTAGAGGCGCGTGATGAGCTTTTGGCAGAAGCCTCGGCTCTTTCCGACGCTGACAAGTCGTTGGACGACGAAGAGCTTTGCATCCGACCCGCAAAGCTGCAGGCGTTGGTTCAGGCATGGCGATATCGTGACACGCTAGAGAAGATCGAGTTTGCGGTGATTATGTCCGGTGGCAACAATGATGATGCAAGTTGGAAGCAGTGGACCGAAGGCTCAGCGCAGGAAATGCGGATCAAACGGTTCAAGAAACCTCTGTTTCACAAGGACCCTACCAAGTCTGACCCCCTCGCGTTTCTGATCGTGAAATCAATGCTTTTAACGGGCTTCGATGCGCCCATCGAAGGCGTGATGTACCTTGATCGATCAATTCGTGAAGCTGAGCTGCTGCAGGCCATTGCCCGTGTAAATCGAACCGGTTTTGGCAAGACCTGCGGGATCGTCGTGGACTATTTCGGCGTTGCGCATCACCTGAAGTCGGCCCTTTCCGCCTATTCGGATGAAGACATCGAAGGAGCGCTGGTCAGTCTCACCGACCAAATTCCCATTCTGCGAGATCGGCACATTCGGGTCGTCGACATTTTCAGGCGGGAGGGCCTAGATGACTTGTCTGACGATGAGAAATGCCTTCACGTTTTGGCCTCGGAAAAGGTTAGGGCTGAGTTCACGGTGAAGCTGAAGGACTTTCTCAAATCCTTGGAAATCGTGCTTCCAAGACCCGAGGGTCTGCCATTTGTGAAGGATGCAAAGCGCCTTGCCTATATCCAGGCGCGCGCGCGGAACAGGTTCCGCGATGTCGCCGTCATAGGTTCAGATGTGGGTGCTAAGGTCCGAAAGCTGATTGATGACCATGTGATCTCGTTGGGTATCGATCCCAAGATACCTCCCGTTCAACTTACGGACGCCGAGTTCGACGACCAGGTTGGGCAAGCCAACGGTGCACGTGCCAAAGCTTCGGAGATGGAACACGCGATCCGTTCACACATCCGCAAGAAGCTCGAAACTGACCCTGTTCGGTTCAAGAAGATGTCCGAGCGCCTCAATCAGATTTTAGATGGCTTTGGTCATCAGTGGGATGAAATCATCGAGCAACTTCAAGCAATTATTGATGAACTCCGGTCAGAGGCCCAATCGACTGGCGAAACTGAGTTCGACATTCCTGAAATTTATGTCCCCTTCCTTCGCACCGTTCTCGAAGAAGTAGGGGCGGACGAAAACACTCCGGTGGAACATCTCCAGGCTCTGCATCGTGTGACCCAAGAGATCGTGGATCGCATTGTCGAAGAAGTTGTTGCCAATCGCTCAATCTGGAGCACATTCAAGATGGCTGACCAAGAAAATCTGCGATCTGAAATCTTCGAAAAACTGGTTGATGCAAAGATCGAGGGGCTTGGTGTTTTGGACGCAGAGCGGTTGTCGGAACAGTTGATGCAGCAAGCCAAGGCCAGTGACGAAGCCTTGAGGGAATTCTGATGCCCAACCTCCCGCTTTCACCCATTCGTACCGGGGGCCGGTCAGTCCGTTTTTTCGACCAGCATTTGGACGTAGATGGCTTGTCGTTCAACATACGACGGAGCGATAGAAGAAAGACCCTCCAGATTACCGTGGAGAGATCGGGCGAGCTTGTAATTCTCGCGCCGCCGGAAGCAACAGAAAGTGACTTGGTCGAGTTCGTTCAGGAGAAACTGCTTTGGGTGCATACCAAGTTGGAGGAAAAGGCGCGACTTCAGCGAAGGGCCCCTATTAAGGAGTTCGTCGATGGCGAGGGGTTCCTGTATCTTGGTAAAAGTTATCGCCTTCGCTTGGTCGACCGTCAGCTTGTCGATCTGACATTAAAGAATGGACGCTTCTGTCTTCGAACGGCCTCGGTCCATAGAGGCCGGGAAGTCTTTATTTCTTGGTATGTTCGCAAGGCACAGGCCTGGTTCGAGAAGCAAACCCTTCAGCATTCAAACCGCATGGATGTGAACATCAATGAGGTCAAAGTCCAGGACCTAGGCTTCCGGTGGGGTTCGTTTGGATCAGAGGGTAGGGTTTCCTTTCACTGGAAGGCTGCACTTTTGCCGCCGAGGATCGCGCAATACATCATCATCCATGAACTGGCACATGCCCATCATCCCGACCATTCGGCGAAATTCTGGATCAAGGTTGAGCAACACCTCCCTGACTGGAGGGCCCGCAAAGAGTGGTTGGCCGAAAATGGAATGCAAGTTGAAGGCTTGTGAACGTTTCGATTTTGTTGGGGTAGCCCCTCAATCGACTCGAAGCAATAAAGTTGTCAGTTGACAACTTAAAGAAAGAGACCTATTTAATGTCTAGAAAGTCGCACAAGTCCAAGGAGATCGAAGCCGTTCTGCGTGAGCTGGAGACCTTGGGTTGGACGGTCACTTTGCGTTCCGGGCGCGGTCATGCTTGGGGCCTGATCCGGTGTCCGAACAACGATCCTGACTGTAGGTGCGGTGAGTTTTGTCAGATGGGTGTATGGTCGACGCCTCAGAATCCGGGCCGCTTTGCGCGGCAATTAAGAAGTCGGGCGCTTGGCTGCACAAAGCTCGACAACACGAACGAAGACGCGCAAGAGGATGAATAATATGGCAGAAATCGAGTTCGAACTGATTTTCGCCCTTCCAGAGGGTGAGCATGAAGCGTTCGATCTGATGGACGCGGTCTTCGAGGCTGGCTTCGAGGATGCCATCGTCGGCACTGGCGTACCTGGCATGCTTGGCGTTGCGCTGGAAGCGGCGAGTGATCGCGCGGAAGATGCGATCCTGGATGCAGCGCGTGCGATCCAAAAGCAATTGCCGAAGGGCTCGGTTTTGCGGGAAGTGCGGCCTGACCTCGTCAGCTTGGCCGATGTTGCCAAACGGTTGGAGGTGACGCGCCAGTCTCTGCAAAAGCGCAAGATGCCACCAGCCAGCCAGGGCGGGCTGTTCCGGATGGAAGAGGTCGCTGTGGTCATCATGGACGCGGCGGAAGGCAAGGGTACTGGCGCGCGCAAAGGGCGCTTTGCGGTCGGCAAAGCGGGGAAGTGGCTAAGTGCGGGTGAACCGGCGCGGCGGGTGAACGCGGGCCTTGCCGTTGGCGCGATTGATGGGGCGACGCTCGAAGTGCGCGAGGATGCCAAGCAATTCCTCTACGCAGATGGCATGAACGCTGAAACGCAAACTGGCGCTGCTTGAGGTAGTGCCTTGTGATGAGCTTGCTTGAAGCCCCGATGCATCCCGGTGAAGTCCTGAAGGAGCTTTACCTCGATCCCCTGGAGATGAGGGCCATCGCGTTTGCGCGGCGTCTGTGTGTGCCTCGGAGTCGGATCGAGCGGTTGATCAAGGGGACGACCGGGGTCACGCCTGACACGGCGCTGCGCCTCGCCCGCGTGTTCAATACGACCCCGGCCTATTGGGTGAACTTACAAACAAACTATGACATGGCGCTGGCGGCCAAAGAGATCGACGTATCTGATATTGAACCGTTGGTTGCCGCTTGATTCACGACTCTGAGCTAAACGCTTGGTGAAACTTACCCCAGGCGCTGCGCGGCATATCGATCATGTATCGTCCCGACGGTCTTGATCATGCGTCCAAAGAATTCATCGTAAATTCTGGGTAGGTCGAGATTGATTTTCTGGTCTTTCCCGTAAAAGTTCGCACGGTTCTTGAAAGCCTCAAACCGACCGTCAGACATGTCAGGGATCAATATGAAACGCTCGATCAAACGATGCCGTTTGAACTGTTCGTAGACTCTTGCGCTGATGTCTAGATGACCATCATGAACGATGCGATCTCTAATCGAGCAGATCATCCAAATTAGTTCATCTTTCACGAACAAAGTACCAGCCCGTTCATCAAGCTGCAGGCTTTTCTTGTCACCGTACTGTTTGGATCGACCCTTGAGTTTAACGATCTCCGAATAATCAATCACATCTCGCTCAACTTCAAACGCCAACTTCACAGCGTAGTCCAGAATGCTCCTCATCCTGACAAATATTGTTTCGAGATGAGCATGTATGAGAGATGTTTCCGCCGAAACCGATGACCGCAAGCCCACTCTTTCTTCCTTCTGGTAGACGTAGGGTTCGCAATCATTGAACAAGCCATAAAACTCTCCGATGACCTGACTGATTTGCGCGCTTGTCCTTTGGATATTCGTCAACAGCCCCTGCACATCTTGCAGATAGATGAACTTATGTAACACCGGCTCTGGATGCGATCCTGCAAGCAACTGTTCGAATTTCTTCTTTGTAACGCGGCTCTCAGGTTCGATCCCAGCCATATGTACCCAATCAGGTATCCGATCATGGTAAATCTTGAATTCAACATCGGAAATGATCGATCTTCGGATATGCCCATGTGTCGCGGCACACAAATTGTCCAGTTCAACATCCACATTTGTGTCTGTTCGACGCCAGTATTTTTGCGAGTCCTGAAAAAAAGCTGTGGCCTCTTTTTGCCTCACTCCTTTGGAGGGCTTGCCATTAAGGTTCTTTATTGGCTTTTCATCATCCCCAGAAACCGGCCAGCCGCAAATCTTGCCAACACCCACAGAGGCTTGAACGGACACTTGGCGATAGCCCCTTCGCAATTTCGACATTCCAAACCTTCTGTACCGACGACCACTTCCCAGCTATCGTTCTCAAACCCGCAATTTCTGCGCAAGCCCTACCGCCAAAATTTATGCCTCTTATCATTCCAGAAGTTATTTGAATTGAGCTCTAATGCCTCAAACCACGCTCAGCATGCGCCTCCTGGCTGTCTAGTTGTCCCTCAATCTCTCGGCGGCGGCTTTCGCTAAGGTCAAGCTCTGCTGCAAGCTCTCGTTCAGCGTCTTGTAGCTCGCCTCGTCGTTCAGCAATCCGCTCAAGGCCTTCATGGATGCGGCTTGAGACCGAATGAGCAAGGTCACGCAGTCTTTCAATCCAGCCAGTTCCTGCTCGATCCTGCCGGTCGAGCGTGTCTCCAAGGCGGTCAAGTCCTTCGCGGAGGCCTCTGAGGCCGTCACCAACCGCTCGACGCAGGCGAGCAAATCGCGTTCCAAGGCTGTCAGTTGGGTCATCTATTCCTCCTCGATCCGTATGCAGGTCACGTGCCGCTCGCCCATCGTGCAGGTCCTGAGCCGCGTTTTCGACGGGTCCAGGATCAGCCATGTCCCCTCGGGCCGCTCGATCCGCGTCAGGCCCATCTCGGTCAGCTCCGAGCGCGTCAAATGCACTGTCCAGAAAAAGCTCGCGGCCATCATCGAGGCGATCCCCATCAGCGCCATCGCCGCGATCAGCCAGGGCGAGATCGTCAGCCAAAGGCGGATCGACCTCAGCCGCGTCTCGAACAAGCTCGCGGTCTCGGTCTGAAACCAGCGCGTATCGCTCGCGATGGTATGCTGCGCGGCGCCCACAATGTTCTTCAAATCGATTTTGAAGCTCTTGAGCTGGGACGAGATCGAGGCGACGTGTTCCTGCCTGATCTCGTCGAGCTCCGCGTTCAGCTTCTCGCTCAGCCGGGTCGGCTTGCCAGTCTTCATGGAAAATCTCTCCTTTCAGCCGCCAGCGTTCGCCAGTCTCGGGATCGCGGGCGGTGATGTAGGCCTTGCCGGTGCGCGGCAGGTCGAAGCCTGCGTCTGTCAGGGCGTCGATCATTGATGCGCGGTCGGCGATGAGGCCCATATCGATCTGGTCCTGTATCCAGGCGTGCAGCTCGTCCCGCCCTTGGGCGCGGGTTGGGGCCTCGATGGCGTCGCGAACCTCTTGCGCCCGCTCGACGTCCATCGGATCGGCCCAGCCGTGGCGCTGGTTCATCACGTCCCGCAGGCTGTCATAAGCGTTCTGGTAGCCCGGCGGCGCAATGTTGAGGCTCTTGCCCGTCGTCAACTCGAGGCGCGGGGTGCAGAAGTGAAGCTCGACCCGGCCTTCGTGGCGATGGCGGACCCAGAGCAGCTCATATTGCTCAGGGTCCAGCCCCGCGAAGGCCAGCCGCTCGAACTGATCCATGACCTCGGCCTGCTGGTCCTCGGTCGGGGCGTCGGTGGCGGCAAAGCTGATCACGCCTGCTCGGTAGGTCCATTGGTGGCGGTTGGCGTCGATCAGGGCCTCGGTGCGCTCGGGATTGCCGCGCAACACCTCGGGGAGCGGGTCGCGGGTGACGGTCTTGGGCTGGCCGTCGGCATCGCGGATCAGGTCGCGGTTGTCGTCATAGGCCAGCACACGGTCGGCCACGAGGTATCCGACCGGCCCCGCGCCCGCGC
This sequence comes from Sedimentitalea sp. XS_ASV28, assembly GCF_041224545.1. NCBI lineage: Bacteria > Pseudomonadati > Pseudomonadota > Alphaproteobacteria > Rhodobacterales > Paracoccaceae > Sedimentitalea > Sedimentitalea sp. XS_ASV28. The sequence goes on from NZ_JBGFGP010000168.1 coordinate 11,635, forward strand.
CCTTGCCGTTGGGGAAGAACTTGATCAGCACCGCCGCGCCTCATCGAGGAGCGCGGCGAGCTGGCGTTCGATCACCACAAGGCGGCGCGCGACGGTCAGCGTGTCGAGGTCGGTTCGCCCGATCTTCATGGCGTGGTTCAGCCAGCGGGCGATCTGGTTGAGGTTGCCGCCGATGCGTCCAACCGCCAGAACGAGCGCAGGATCGACGCGGGGGACAGGTTTGCGGCGACGGGCCTCGGTGAGGCCAAGTGCCTCGCGCAGAAGCGTCGAGGCGGGCAGGCCAGCGGCCTCGGCTTTGGCGCGCAGCTGGGCCTTCTCGGACGCGGTGCAGCGGAAGACGAAGGTCTCGGTAAGCGGCTCTTTGGCGGAGGCTTTGCCCGCGCCGGTGGGGTTCGAAGGGGAGGCGTGCCGCCCCTCGCAAGGTCCCGTGTCATCGGCGCAGCCGTATGACATGGGTCGCCTTGCTGTTTGCGCTTCGGTGGGATCGGTGGGGTTCATGATCTGAGGCCTGCCGCCTGGATTTGCGCCTGTGTCACCAGCTTTGCGGCCAAGAGCGCGTCGATCTGGCCCGGCGTGATGTGGCGGCAAAGCGGATGCTTGTCTGTGACCCAATTTGCCAATCCTGCGAGCATCTCGGCTTCCTTCGCCTTCGTCTCTTCTCGGCCTTTGGCGATGTCCTCGACGTAAGCTCGCCAGCGTCCCGACTTGAACCAGTTGTCAGAGAAACAGACCTTCGACCGGGTGAAGCCCGCGCTTTCAGTCGCGTAGGCCTTCACGGCCTGCAACAAGTCCTCGACCTCGGTTCCAGCATCCAGGATGTCCCTGATCCGCCCAAGACACTCAGCCTTTCCGCGCAAACGGTCGGGCGGATAGGCCTCCAAAATCTTCTCAGCGTCTTCATCCTCCACCGTCTCGCGCTCGCGCGTAGGGGGTTTATGGATGGTTTTAGGATGGTTTGGGGGCCGTGGTGGCCCCGGTACCCCGGCCACTGTGGCCCCCGTTCCGGGTCCAGTCTGGACGGGGTCCACTGTGGCCCCCGTCTCGATCTCGGGTTCTGCGGTCAATTCCAGTGCTTCAATGCGGGTCAGATCAATCCGGTAAACGACCGTAAATCCGTTCTTGCACCCTCGCGCGCCGGTCTCGACCAGGATTCCTTCACTCAGGAACTCTCGGATCGTCCGCTTGACTGTGGTCTCCCCCAGCTCGGTATGCCGCTGGATCGTCCCCTTGGAACACCAGATGCCCGACCCATCATCAGAGGCCTTGTCCGCCAGAAACATGATGATTTGCTTGCGCGTCGCACTCCCGAACTTCCGTTCCGCGCACGCATTTGCCACGCGCCAGCTCATTGGAAGGCCTCATGCCCAAGGTTTGACAATTCGCCGCTAAGTGCTTGATGCGCTGTTGTGGGTTTGACAGGTTTTTCGCGCCTAACCTGTTGCGCCTCTTCAAAAAGCTTCGGTTTGAAAATCCTCGTGTCGGTGGTTCGATTCCGCCCCCGGGCACCATCTTATAAAATAAAATCAATATCTTACCGCATCTCAGGAATTGATGTGTGCGGTGTGTGCTTTCTTGGGTATCTCTGGGGTATCATTCTGACGGTACAGATTCTGACCGCGGATTCCGTGGAAAAACACCCGTTCGCGAGTGCAGAATATCGACGGCTGAACATGGCGTGAGCGCTTTTCCTGTCAGGCTTTTCACGGTTGCTGCGGTGCAGGAAGGATCTTGGCCAGCTTGCGGAGGTTCTGGGC
>NZ_JBGFGP010000172.1:0-32171 GCF_041224545.1 Sedimentitalea sp. XS_ASV28
CCGTCGGCATGCCCGCCTCTTGCTCCTTGATCATCCCGATAATCTGCGCCTCGGTAAAACGGCTCTTTCGCATTCGTCTGCTCCTTCAAGGTTGGGCAGACTCTACATCATGATGAGGGATTTCGCGGGGGGCAGGTCAAACGTTGTATTTCGAGCCCACCGTACCTTCGATATATGTTTTCACGAACTCCTTGTCCGACGTGAACATTCGCTCGGGGCTTTCGATTTCTGGACCGGATTTGATCCGATAGAGAACATCGTTAAACAGCATTTCCTTTCCGGGCCAACGATCATGTTGGGTGTAGAATTCGTGCAGATAGGCCAGCCGGTCTCCCCACCGATTATATGGCAAATGTTTGGCAAATGGTCTCGTCAACTCCATGTAGAGTTTTCGTCGCCAGCTCCTTCGGGGTTCGTTCATGTGGGTTGGCCCCATAGATGTTTTTGCAACGTGAGTACTTCTCGTGCGAGTGAGGGTCCTTCGGGAGACGTAGACAACCAAGAATGTCGTCTCTAATAGCGTCGCAGGCAAAGGCGGGGCAAGTGTGCACATGAATTTGAACATAAATCACATCTGCACCACTCTGAATGGCGGGGCGGGGATCGCTGCGGGGCGATTGCATGCTGCTTGTGTCGCCGGAGGGCTAGCGTCGCGGATGACCGTCGCGCAGGGCGCGGCTCGGTCCGATATTTCTGTATGTCTGCCAAAACGAGGTCTGCGCCGGACGTTGCAACGCGAGGTTGCGCGGCATATGCGCAGAAGGCTGGAAGCGCAGGGGCAAGGCATGATTTCGCTTGGTCTGGCGCAGTCCGGTCTGGCGCGGGAGTTGAACAGCCAGCCACGTCAGCTTCTCAACCTGCATTGGGTGAATTGGGACATGATTTCGATCGCCGAAATAGGGGCCCTGCAGCACCCGGTGATCTGGACCCTTCATGACATGTGGCCCTTCTGCGGGGCAGAGCATTACACCGAAGGCGAGGATTGGAAGACCGGTTACGCCAATGTGGGTGGGGTGCATCGTTGGGTCTGGCGTCGCAAGGCGCGGAACTGGCGCCGCCCGATACGGATCGTTACTCCGAGTCGCTGGCTTGCGGATTGTGTCCGTGACAGCGCATTGATGCGAGACTGGCCGGTGCGCGTGATACCCAATGCCATCGACACTGATTTCTGGAAGCCCATTCCGCGCGCTCGGGCGCGGGCGATGCTGGACTTGCCGCCGGACGTTCCATTGGTTCTCTTTGGCGCAATGGGAGGCAGTAGCGATCCTCGAAAGGGGTTTGAGCATCTGAGACAGGCGTTGATGCGTTTACATGCTCGGGAGCGCATCGTGCAATTGCTGGTGTTCGGCGGTGGCGAGGTCGGCGCGGACCTGCCATTTGTCATCCACCAGCCGGGAGAGGTGAAGGATCCGGAACTGCTACGCGCGATCTATGCCGCAGCGGACGTGTTTGCGTTGCCCTCGCGGCAGGACAACCTGCCCAACACCGGGGTTGAGGCTCTGGCGTGCGGCACCCCGATTGTCGGGTTCGATATCGGTGGGATGCCCGATCTCGTCGTGACGCCGGACCAGGGGTATTTGGCAAGGCCGTTCGAGGCGGAAGACCTTGCGCGGGGCCTTTCCGAGGTCTTGGATCGGCAGACAACAAATCTCGGCGATTCCGGCTCGCAGATGGCAGAGGCGGCGCGTGCCCACGCGCTGGCCACCTACTCAGCGCCAAGGGTGGCGCAGCAATATAGGGCGCTTTACGAGGAAATTTGGGAGTGAAACTCAGTCCATGCCCGCCTGATGCTGCAGGCGTTGTTGCGCGATGCTTGCATTTCGGTCGGCGCGGCGTTGATCATTTAGAGCCTGCTCAACGTAGTCCATATGCGCCACGACGGCCGCGCGGGCGGCGGATGGGTTGCGGGCCTGAATGGCGTCATTGATGGCGCGATGCTGGTCAAGCAGCGCATCGCGGCTGGTGCGTTGTTCAAAGATGACCTGCCGGTTGTAGAACACGCCATTGCGCAACAATTCGAACATTGACCGCATCATGTGGAGCATGACGACATTGTGGCTCGCATCCATGATGGCGTTGTGAAACTGGGCGTCGAGATCGGCGTCGGCCTGTGCGCTGCGCCGTTTCGGGCTGGCCATACGGTCGAACACCGTCTGGATCACCGCGAGGTCACTCTCGGTTCCGAGCCGCGCTGCGCGTTCCGCGGCCAGTGCCTCGATATCGCGCCGAAATGAGAGATAGTCGAACACCGCCTCGTCATGCCGGGCAAACAAATCGACGAGCGCGGGGGAAAACGCAGAACCAAGCACCTCGGCAACGAAAATGCCGGAACCCGCGCGGGAACAGAGCAACCCCTTTCCCTGCAGTTCGGCCACCGCATCCCGCAGGCTCGGCCGTGACACGCCAAGCCGTTCCGACAGTTCGCGCTCGGAGGGCAGGCGCTCGCCGGGACGCAGAATGCCTCTGAGGATCAGTTCTTCGATCTGGCGCACGACCGCGGTCGAGAGCTTTTCCGTCTGGACTTTCTGAAACGGCATCTGCTGACCTCTCTGATTGGTAAAATATTATGACCAGAGCGTGGCGGGTTTCAACCGGCATCCGTTGCGGGTCGGCAGCACGGATCTGGCGGGCCGCGTAACGGTTCATTTACGGTGTTTGCTGCAAGATCGGCTCATGCTTCGTCTGGTCTTGCTCCTGTTGCCCTGGCTTGGGGCATGCAACGCTCCGGCGTCGTATTTCCACGGCATCCCGGCAACGCGTGTCACCGTGGCGGGCAGTATATTCGACATACGCGTGCGCGGGGATCTGGCCGAGGCCATTCGGGTCAACCCGCAATATGCGCCCCGTCCTGGCCCGCTCCCGGCAAAGGCGCGTTTTGCGATGGCACAGGTCAGCGGTTGCAAGGTCGTGCGCGTCCGCGGGGACCAGGCGCAAATGACCGGCGAATTGTCCTGTGGTGAGCGGTCGCCTGATTGGTCCGGCTTGCCGGCGCACGTGTCCTACAGCTGCGTTCAACTGAGCACGTGGCTGCAGGATGTGCCCGGAGCGCCGTATTACGATTATGATTGCGATCCCTATTGATCCTGGCGGTTTCACTTGATGTCTCATCAATATATTGTGGAAAACTCCGCCGATTTGCCCAGATACTGCGCAAACGCGTTGACTCGAGAGGGGGCAAGGCGGCACATTTCGGACTCAGGCAGGAATCACGACAGGTCCGACAGTGCGCTTTACCAAACTCCGACTGACCGGCTTCAAGAGCTTCGTTGACCCGACCGATCTGATCATTGCTGATGGTCTGACCGGGGTGGTGGGGCCGAATGGCTGTGGCAAATCGAACCTGCTCGAGGCCCTGCGTTGGGTCATGGGCGAAAACCGTCCGACCGCGATGCGGGGGGGCGGCATGGAAGATGTGATCTTTGCCGGTGCCGCCACCCGCCCGGCGCGCAACTTTGCCGAGGTTTGCCTGCATATCGACAATTCGGATCGTCTTGCCCCTGCGGGGTTCAACGATGCCGATACCGTGGATATCGTGCGCCGGATCACGCGCGATGTGGGAAGCGCCTACAAGGCGAACGCCAAGGATGTGCGCGCGCGCGACGTCCAGATGCTGTTTGCCGACGCCTCGACGGGCGCGCATTCGCCGGCGCTCGTGCGGCAGGGCCAGATCGCGGAACTGATCAACGCCAAACCCAAGGCGCGGCGTCGGATTCTCGAAGAGGCGGCGGGAATATCCGGACTGTATCAACGGCGTCACGAGGCCGAACTGAAGCTCAGGGGCGCGGAGAGCAACCTTGTGCGGGTGGATGACGTGCTCGAACAACTGGCCACCCAGCTTGCCCAGTTGGCGCGTCAGGCCAGGCAGGCGGCGCGCTATCGCACGATCGGCGAGCAGTTGCGCCAGGCGGAAGGCATGTTGCTGTACAGCCGCTGGAAAGAGGCCGATGCGGCGCGGGCGGCTGCCGAGGATGTGCTGCGCGAGCGGACGGTCGAGGCCGCACAGGCCGAGGCTGCGGCGCGTCAGGCGGCCAGATTGCGGGCGGAACTGGATGATGCGTTGCCGCCCCTGCGCGAGGAAGAGGCGATTGCCGCAGCGATTCTCCAGCGTTTGCAGGTGCAACGCGATACGCTGTCGGATCAGGAAAGCCGCGCGAGGCAGACCATTGACACCTTGACCAGCCGGATCGAACAGCTGGGCCGTGACATCGACCGCGAGGCCGGCCTGAACCGCGACGCCGACGATACGATCGAGCGGCTGGACTGGGAGTTGCGGGAATTGCGCAAGGCCGGCGAAGGTCAGGACGATCGGCTCGCCGAGGCGGCCGAACTGGCACAGGAGGCGGCGGCGGTTCTTCAGGCCCGCGAGACCGATCTTGCCCAGCAGACCGAAGATGTGGCGCGGCTTGCCGCGCGCTATCAATCGGCGCAGCGGTTGCTTGAGGACAGCCGCAAGACCCAGGCCAAGTCCGAGGCGGAAGCCGAGCGTGCGCGGGTGGCGATGGCCGAGGCGCGCGCGGCGGTCGACAGGGCGGGACAGGAACTGGACCTCGCCACCGAGGCCGAGGCGGCAGCGGTCGAAGCGGCGGCAAATGCCGAAGAGATACTGACCCAGACCGAAGCGCAGCGGGCAGAGGCGCATGACCGCGAGGCCGATGCGCGCGCCGAACGGTCCGAGGCGACCGGTGAGTTGAACGCCTTGCAGGCCGAAGTCACCGCGCTGAGCAAACTGTTGGAACGGGATACCGCCGAGGGCGGGCAGGTTCTCGACCGGTTGCAGGTCGAACAAGGTTTTGAAAAGGCGCTTGGCGCCGCGCTGGCCGATGATCTGCGCGCGCCCGAGGTCGAGGGCGACGGGCCGTCCGGATGGACCGTGTTGCCGGATTATCCTGAAACGCAGATGTTGCCGGGCGGGATCACGCCGCTCTCGAACCACGTATCGGTGCCCGAGGTATTGCAACGCCGGATGGGGCAGATCGGCCTCGTGGCGGCCGATGACGGACCCCGTTTGCAGGCGGATCTGAAGCCCGGCCAGAGGCTGGTGTCGCTTGATGGTGACCTGTGGCGATGGGATGGATTCCGCGCATGGGCAGAGGATGCGCCCAGTGCGGCGGCGCTGCGCTTGCAGCAACTGAACCGGCTTGAAGAACTCAAACAGGCGCTGGCGCAGGCCACGGCACGGGCCGAAGGGGCCGCACAGGCGCATGAGGCGTTGACCCGGACATTGAGCGATCTCGCCGCGGCGGATCAGTCGGCCCGCGCGGCGCGCAGGGATGCCGACCGGGCGGTCACGGATGCCGGACGTGCGCTCAGCCGGGCCGAGGCGGACCGCAACCTGGCGCAGGGCAGGCTCGAGTCGCTCGGGCTGGCCGTGTCGCGCCATGAAGAAGAGGCGATGGCCGCGCGCACGCAACTGCGCGAAGCCGAGCGGGCGCTGGACGACCTGGGCGATCTCGACGCGGCGCGGGCGGCGGCGGAAGATATCAAGATGACGGTCGAAGCAAGCCGGATCACCATGATGTCACGCCGTTCCGCGCATGACGAACTGCGTCGCGAAGGCGAGGCCCGCACCCGGCGCAGTCAGGAGGTTACCAAGGAACTGAGCGGCTGGCGTCACAGGCTGGAGACGGCGGGAAAGCGCATATCGGAACTCGCCGAGCGCAAGCTGCTGTCCGAACAGGAACTGGACGAAGCCAGCGCCGCCCCCGAGGAAATCGCCATCAAGCGTGAAGAGCTGTCGATCGAGATCACCAAGGCCGAGATGCGTCGGACCGAAGCCACCGATGCCCTGTCATCCGGTGAAGGGGCGCAGCGGGATGCCGTTCAGGCCGAGCGCGAGGCCGAACGCGCCGCGTCGGAGGCGCGCGAGGCGCGGGCTCGGGCCGAGGCGCGGATGGAAGCCGCGCGCGAAAGTGTCGCTCATGCCGCGGAACGGATCGCCGATGAGCAGCAACTGACGCCCAGCCAGCTGTTGAACCAGTTGGATGTGAACCCGGACCAGATGCCCGATGCGGAAACGCTTGAGGCAGAAGTCAGCCGGCACAAGCGGCAACGCGATGCGTTGGGCGCGGTCAACCTGCGTGCCGAAGAGGATGCCAGGGAAGTTCAGGAAGAACATGACGGGTTGCAGCGCGAAAAATCCGACCTGGAAGAGGCGATCCGGACCCTGCGCAGCGGCATTGCCAGCCTGAACCGTGAAGGCCGCGAACGGCTTCTGACGGCATTCGAACAGGTGAACAGCAATTTTTCGCTGCTGTTCAAGCATCTGTTCGGCGGCGGCGAGGCAAATCTGGTGATGGTGGAAAGCGACGATCCGCTCGAAGCGGGGCTTGAGATCATGTGCCAGCCGCCGGGCAAGAAGCTGAGCACATTGTCGCTGCTGTCCGGTGGCGAACAGACCCTGACCGCGATGGCGCTGATCTTTGCGGTATTCCTTGCCAATCCGGCGCCGATCTGCGTGCTGGACGAGGTGGACGCGCCACTGGACGATGCCAACGTGACGCGGTTCTGTGACCTGCTCGACGAGATGTGCCGCCAGACCGATACGCGGTTCCTGATCATCACGCACCATGCGGTCACGATGAGCCGGATGGACAGGCTGTTTGGAGTCACGATGGCGGAGCAGGGGGTATCGCAACTGGTGTCGGTTGACCTGAAGAAGGCCGAGACACTGGTGGCCTGAGCCACCGCTGCCAAACGCGCGCGGCTAGAGACGAGACAGCAATGTCTCGGTTGGCCAGGCGTCGGCGGGCAGGCCCAATCGCGCCTGCTCGGCCTGCACGGCGCGGCGGGTGCCTGCGCCAAGGATACCGTCGATTTTTCCGACATCATGGCCGCGCGCGTGCAGCTTGGTCTGCAATTGTTTCATCTGCTCACCGCTCAGGCCGGGATCGGGTGTTCCGGCATCATAAATCTGCGCGCCTTCCAGCCGGGTAGCGAAATAGGCCGCTGTCAGAACATAGACAAAGCTCTGGTTCCATTCGAAATAGACGTTGAAATTGGGATAGGCGATAAAGGCTGGGCCCTTGTGCCCCTGCGGCAGGATGATCGAGGCGGCCAGACTGTCCGACCCAAGTTTGCCCTGTCGCGCGCTGACGCCGAGCGCGGTCCATTCGGCGACGGTTTTGGTGTGATCGATGCCGGTTTGTGACCAATCCAGCGTGGCGGGCACCACAACCTCCTGCAACCACGGTTCTCCGGCGCGCCAGCCCAGATTGGCCAGCATGTGCCCACCCGACATCAGTGCATCCGGGGCGGACCGTTTGAGAGAGACATGTCCGTCGCCATCTCCGTCGATGCCGTTTTCAAGAATGTCGCTGGGCAGCATCTGAACCATGCCGATTTCGCCCGCCCATGCACCGGTGGTCCGGGTGGGGCTGAAATCGCCGCGCTCATGCAATTCCAGCGCGGCGAAAACTTGCGGCCGAAACAATTCGGGTCGACGGCAATCATGGGAGAGCGTCAGCAGTGCATTCAGCGTGTTGAAATCACCCTGCACCGCGCCGTAGTCGGTTTCAAACGCCCAGAAGGCCAGAAGCACGCCGCGCGGCACCCCGTATTCGGTTTCGATGCGGTCAAAGACGCGATCGTATTTCTGCGCATTGCGGCGGCCTCGATCAATACGGTTCTGCGATATCAACCTGCGCGAAAACTCGATGAAGGGTTTCTGAAACACGCCTTGCGCACGATCCGCGCGCAGCACCCGCTGGTCCGGTCGGGCCGAGGCAAAGAAGGCATCCACGGTTGCAGGATCATGCCCTGCATCTATCGCCTCGCTTTTGAGCGTTGAGACAAAGCTGGAAAACGATCCGCCGCACGTCGCATGTGCAGGGCTTGCCAGCATCGATGCCGACAGGATTATGATGGGAATGCGCATTGTCTGGCCTGTTGGAACTGAAACTCGGCTCAGACTAGCGACAGGAGAGGTAGAGTTGCAATCGCCACCACAACGAGCAACAGCGCCCAGACGCGCCAGAGGATTGCAACCGTCGCGTCGATCTCGTCCGCGCCGATATCCTTGCGCGCGGTTCCGTTGACCCAGGCGAGTTGCCGGACCTGGCCGTCATAGCTGCGCGGTCCGGCGAGCGCGAGATCAAGGGCGCGTGCCATGGCAGCTTCGGGCCAACCCGCATTGGGCGACCGGTGACGGCGGGCATCCTGCACGATTTCGGGCCATTGGCGCAACTGACCCGTGAGCAGGGCAATCATCAATCCGGTGAGCCGCGCCGGGATCAGGTTCAGCAGATCGTCAAATCGTGCCGCTGCCCAACCAAAGGCATGATACCGGTCGTTGCGATAGCCGATCATGCTGTCGGCGGTGTTCACGATCTTGTAGACGAACAACCCCGGAAGCCCGGCGACCAGGAACCAGATGGCGGGTGCGATCACCCCGTCGCTGAGATTCTCGGCGGCGCTTTCGATGGCGGAGCGCGCGACCTGCGGTTCGCTCATGTCCCGGCAGTCGCGGCTGACGATCAGGGCGACAGTTTCGCGCCCCTCTGGCAGCGAGCGGCGCAGCGCATCTGCGACCGCCGAGACATGCTGCACCAGCGACTTCTGCGCCAGCAGGATCGCGGCGCAGAGGATCTCCACGGGCAGGCCGGCCAGGCTCAGCAGAAAACCGGCTGTCGCCGCGGTCGCGACCAGGATCACAAGCGCACATACCCCCTTTAGCCGTCGCGCTGCGCCATGGTTCAACCACCGCTCCAGCCACGCGACGGCACGTCCGGCAATCACCGCAGGGTGCGGGAGCCGTGACCATAGCCAGTCGGGCTCTCCCATCAGCGCGTCGAGGATGAGCGCGAGGAAAAGGGCGAGCGCGGTGCTCAAACCGCGTCTGCCAGACGGTGCCATCCTTCGGGCGGTGGGAGTCCGAGCCGCAGCAGGGTGTGCGAATAGGGGAAGATGCGTGACCAGACATGATGGCGCGCGAGCCTGTCCTGCCAGGCGGCCGCGTCGTCGACGGAATAGAGGCGGAACAGGTCAGTTCCCCCGGCGATCTGTGCCCCGCCTGCGGTCAGGATGTCATCGAGCCGTTTGGCATCGCGGCGCAGGCGCGTGCGCGTCCGGCTGGCCCATCCGGTATCCCGCAATGCCACTGCACCCGTGCGCAGGGCGGGACCGGACACCGGCCAGGGGCCGAGCATCTCCGACAACCGCGCGATGGTTTCCGGTGCGGCGATGGCAAAACCAAGCCGCAGACCCGCCAAACCCCAGAACTTGCCGAAACTCTTGAGAACGATCCGGCCGGGCTGGTCGGCGAGGCGAACAAGGCTCGTCTCTGGTGTCACATCACAAAAGCTCTCGTCGATCACGGTGAGATCGGAATCTGCGTCGGCGTCCTGCCAGATCCGCCCGTCCGGGTTGTTCGGATTCACCAGCACCCGCGCCATCGCCGGGCCATCCTGCACGACGTGCCAGCCGTTCGCCGTGAACGCCGCCGCGTGTTCATTGTAGGTCGGCGTGGTTATTCGGACCCGCGCCGCCGGGACGAGCGCGGGAATGCGCGCGATCAGGGCAGACGCCCCGGGCGCCGCAAGAATGTCCGCGCCATCAGGAACCGACCAGAACGACCGCGCGGCCTCGGTCAGTGCGCTTTGCGCGGTCTCGTCGGGAAGGGTATTCCAGTCGCGTGCGGTGAAATCCGGCACTGCGTATGGGACAGGGTTGATCCCGGTGGAAAGATCGATCCAATCGTCCCGCTTGCCGCCGTATCTGTTCACGGCAGCGTCGATTCGTCCGCCATGGTCGCGAACAGAGCGTTTCGTTTGCCTTGACGGATGAGACATCGGTTGGTTCTGCACGTTCCGGTGGATTTTTTTGATGTTCAAGCGGATTTTCGCCGGAATCACAAGGATGATGTCGTAGGGTGAACGCCCATTTTCCAATGTTAAGGTTTTGTTAAGAGAATGGGAACATCAGTCTAATCAGGGGTAGAGGCACCGCGGAAGGTATCAATAAGAACAGTGCCCGGGTGATATTATGAAAGTGCTTATTGTAGAAAGCAGACCTGAATTAGGTCGGTTGTGGCGTCGACATCTTGAGAGACAAGGTGCAGAGGTCAGTCTGGTTCACAGTCAGGAGGCGGCGATCATGTCGCTCTCTGCCGAGGAATACGAGATCATCGTGCTTGATCTCGTGCTCGACCACGGCAGCGCGCTCGCGGTTGCGGATTTCGCAAGTTATCGGCGTCCGGATGCGCGGGTGATCTTTGTCACCAATACCAGCTTCTTTTCCGACGGGTCGATCTTTGCCCACTCCTCGAATGCCTGCGCCTATGTCCAGAGCGAAACGCCGCCAGAGGATCTGGCGGCGATGGTCGAACATTACGCCGCGCCGCGTTGATCGCGGCGATGCGGTTCTGACCAGTCGATGATCGGGTTGATCGGAATGATCCGGTTCGGATTTATGGTTTCGTGGCTATAATGATAGTGGCGCACGATATGCTGCATGTTGACGGTCGGGGCGACCCCCGGCCACTGGTACAACTCGCGCGTATAGGCCCAGAGGTTCGGGTAATCGATCAATCGCTTCCGATTGCATTTGAAATGCAGGTGGTAAACGGAATCAAAGCGCAACAGCGTGGTGAGCAGGCGCCAGTCCGCTTCGGTCACCCTGTCGCAAAGCAGGTAGCGGTTGGATGCGAGGCGCTCTTCCAGCCAGTCCAGGCTGTCGAAAAGCGGGCCAACCGCCGCGTCATATGCTGATTGGCTGGTCGCGAAACCGGCCTTGTACACGCCATTGTTGACGGTGTCGTAGATGCGGGTGTTCACCTCTTCGATGTCCCCGCGCAGTTCCTCGGGCCAGTAATCGTCGCTATTTCCCGTCAGCCCGTCAAAGGCCGAGTTGAACATGCGGATGATCTCGGCGCTTTCGTTTGACACGATGGTTTGCTGTTCACGATCCCACAGGACCGGCACCGTCACGCGGCCGGTATAGTCTGGATCGGCGCGGGTATAGATCTCGTGCAGATAGTCGGAGCCGAAAAGGTCGTCGCCGGTTGCGCCGTGATCGTCCTTTTCGAATGTCCAGCCGGTTGCCAGCATGTCCGGATGGACCGCGGAAACAGAGATATGTTCGTCGAGCTGCTTGAGTTGCCGGAAGATCAACGTGCGATGAGCCCACGGGCAGGCATAACTGACATAGAGATGGTATCGACCGGATTCGGCTGCAAACCCGCCACGCCCTGTCGGTCCGGGCGCGCCGTCCGGCGTTACCCAGTTGCGCAACAACGATCCGGCGCGGTCAAAGCTGCCGTCCTCTGTCACCGTGTTGATCTGCGCGTCCTGCCAGACGCCGTTTACCAATTGTCCCATCACCTGTCCTCCTTGTTTCCCGGCTTGAGGTAGTGCCGCGCAGGCCATGCGCCAAGTGAACGCAGCGCGCAGGCACCCTGCATGGACGCACAGGCCGCGGAACCATTTCGCAACACATGCGGGCCGTAAAGGTCACATCAGTCAGAAAAGGGTTTGAATAATCGCATTCGGGCGGCAGGCTCGGATCGCAACCTGGGGAGGTCTGGCACGTGTCGACATATGTTTCTGATGATCTGCGTTTGCAATTGAATGCGGCGCGCCTTGCAGCGCTCAAGAAGGTGAGCCGGCTTCGCGTGCATGTGGGGGAGGCAAGGTATCCGGTGTTGCGTCGCTGGAGCAACGGTTTTTCCGTTGAGGAAGAGACCGCGCCGATGTTGCGCGGTCTTGTCGATCTCTATGACGGCGAACGCCATCTCTATCAGTGCCTGATCATCGCGTCGGAATCCGGGGCTGGCGAGCGGCGATACGAGTACAAGCGCAGCACCGCAGCGACCGACAAGGCACCGCTGGATCACTATCGTGAAATCACCGCGCCTGCCGGCCTGTTGCCGCGCGACTGACTACTGCAAATCCGCGAATGCCTCGCGCAGCCGGTTGCAGGCGTCCTCGATCCGGTACCGTTGCGTCGCCAGGTTGAACCGCTGGAACTGTGCGCCGCCGGTGCCGAAACCCGGGCCGGGCGAGGTCGCGATCCTTGCGTCCCGGCGCAACCGCTTTTCGATTTCCGCATCATCCATGCCGGTTCCCGAAAAGTCGACCCAGGCAAGGTAGGTCGCCTGAAGCGGCATTGACCAGAGACCGGGAATGGCCGCGATCGTGTCATCAAACAATTTGCGATTATCATCCAGATGCTGCATCTGCGCGTCGAGCCATTCGGCTCCCTGCGGGGAATAGGCGGCCTCGACCATCCTGACCCCGAGGGCGCCCGGTCCGTAGTCAAGCGTGTTGAGGCGCTGGCGCATCGTCGCGCGCAATTCGGGATCGGGGATGATCATGTTTCCGGTCCGCTGTCCCGCGATATTGAAGGTCTTGGAGGCTGCAGTCAGATAGACCGTTCTGTCTCGGGTCCCGGGGCTGGCGATATCCATCGGCACGAACGTATTGCCGGCATAGACCAGGTCGTGATGAATCTCGTCGCAGATCACGATCAAGCCGTTGCGTTCGGCGAAAGCTGCGACGGCGCGCAATTCCTCCGCGGTCCAGAGACGGCCCGACGGGTTCTGCGGCGAACACCAGATCAGCAGCTTTTCGTTTCCGGTCAACCGGCTCTGGGCGTCGTCGAGATCGAGCACATAGGTATCGCCCTCGCGGACCAGCGGGCATTCGACAACCTGTCGCCCGGTCTTTTTTATCTTGGCCGCGAATTCGTGGTAGACTGGCGGGAAGATGACCGCGCCGTCGCCCGGCTCGCTCCAGACATCAAGACAGAGTGCAATGGCGTTTCCAAGGCCCTGGGTGGTGAGCACCCAATCGGTTTCAATCTCCCAACCATGGCGGTTCTGCATCCACCACTGCACGGCGGAGAGGTATTCCGGGTACTCCCAGGAATAGCCGAAAACCCCGTGCTCCGCAGCCTGGCGAAGCGCATCGATCACGCACGGCGCGGTGGGATAATCGGAATCGGCGGTCCACATGGCCAGACCGTCATCGGCGGATACGCCGAACAGCGCGTCCATCTTGTCCCACTTGCTGCTCTGGGTTCCACGGCGGTCCACGGGATCGTTGAATGTCATGCGGCTCTCCTTTTTTGCGGCAGGCTATCCGGTTTGTACGGGGGCGCAAGGGGCGTTGCGATATGTGGGGGGATCGCCTAAATGAAACGGCATGAAAAGGCCCATTCTGATCCACCCCGACCCGCGCCTGAAAAAGGTTTGCAGCCCGGTTGACGATATTACCGGCGAGCTGAGCACGCTGGCCGATGACATGCTGGAAACCATGTATGACGCGCCGGGCATCGGTCTCGCCGCGCCGCAGGTTGGTGTGTTGTACCGGCTGATCGTGCTGGATTGCGTCAAGGAAGAATGCGCGGCCCCGCGGCCCATGGTGATGTTCAACCCAGAGATCGTCGCATCGTCCGAAGAAACCAGCGTCTATGAGGAAGGATGCCTGTCGATACCGGAGCAATATGCCGAGGTGACACGCCCAGCCGAAGTCGAAGTCGCCTGGATCGATCAACAGGGAAATCCGCAGCAACAGACGTTTGATAGGCTCTGGGCCACCTGTGTGCAGCACGAGATCGATCATCTGAACGGCAAGCTCTTTATCGATTACCTGAAACCGCTCAAGCGGCAGATGATCACCCGCAAGATGCAAAAGCTGAAACGCGAACGGGCCCGCGCCTGAGATGGCTGTGCGCCGATGTATTCCCTGGCCGGACAAGCGGCTGCGGGCGGTCGCGGATGAGGTCGACGCGATCACGGATGACATCCGTGCACTCTGGACCGACATGATTGACACGATGGAGGCAATGCCCGGTGTCGGGCTTGCCGCGCCGCAGGTTGGCGTGATGTTGCGGCTGGCTGTCGTCGATGGCTCTACCGAGCGGGGCAGGGCGGTGCGGCTGGCCAATCCGGAAATCCTGCATGCGTCGGTCGAACTGCGCGAACACGAAGAGGCGAGCCCCAACTTGCCCGGTGTTTCGGCCAGGATCAAACGTCCGCGCGCCGTGACCGTCCGCTATCTGGACGACAGCGGAATGATCGCCCGCCGCGATTTTGTCGGCATCGAAGCGACCAGCGTGCAGCACCAGATCGACCATCTGAATGGTCGTTTGTTTTTCGATCACCTGTCCAAGGTGAAGCGTGACATGCTCTTGCGCAAGGCAAGGAAACGCGCGGGTTGAGCGCCGCCTGAGGAAGACCGAGATGCGCATCATCTTCATGGGAACGCCCGATTTCTCGGTGCCGGTGCTGGATGCGCTGGTCGAGGCCGGGCATGACATCGCAGCGGTTTATTGCCAGCCGCCGCGCCGCGCCGGACGCGGAAAAAAGGAACGGCCCAGCCCGGTCCAGCTTCGGGCCGAGGCGCTCGGACTCACGGTTCGTCATCCGGTCTCGCTGCGCGATGACGCCGCAGTGTCGGAGTTCTGCGCCCTGCAGGCCGATATCGCGGTTGTGGTCGCTTATGGTCTCATTCTGCCACAGCCGATCCTAGATGCGCCGGCGCGCGGCTGCCTGAACATTCACGCCAGCCTGTTGCCACGCTGGCGCGGTGCCGCGCCGATTCATCGTGCGATCATGGCAGGCGACGCCCGGACCGGCGTCTGCATCATGCAGATGGAGGCGGGGCTGGACACGGGGCCGGTGCTGCTGCGCGCCGAAACCGACATCGGTGCCGAAGAAACCACCTCGGCGCTGCACGATCGACTGTCGGCAATGGGCGCGGACCTGATCGTTCAGGCCCTGCAATCGCTCGACGCCTTGTCGCCCGATCCACAGCCGGAAACCGGAGTGACATATGCCGAAAAGATCGACAAGGCAGAGGCCAGGGTCGACTGGACGCGGCCGGCGGTCGAGATCGACCGCCTCATTCGCGGATTGTCTGCCTTTCCAGGCGCCTGGACCGAGATCGCGGGCCAACGTGTCAAGCTCTTGGCATCGCGACGCGCGGCGGGCTCGGGGACACCCGGCATGGTGCTGGACGATGGGTTGACGATTGCGTGCGGAAACGGGGCGGTTTCGCTGCTGCGCTTGCAAAGGGCGGGCAAGGGCGCGCAGTCTGCAGAGACATTCCTGCGCGGATGCCCGGTGCCCAAAGGCACCCAACTTTAGGAGAGCGTCATGTTTCCAACACTGATAGGGACGGTGGTGATCGCCGGTATCGTCGGCTATGTATCGGAAAAGACCGGCTTTACCCGCAATGGTTACGTGCCGTCGATCATCATCTGCGCCGGTGGTGCATTCCTCTTCTATTTTGTCCGGTTGATGTTCGGGATCGGGTTCGGATCGCCCGGCCTGAATGCGATTCTGTCTTCGATCGGGGCTTTGATCATCGTGCCGACCCATTGGCGGCAGGGCGGGCGGTGACATGGGTGTGATTGCGTTGATCATCATCGGGGCCGCCGCCGGGTTCATCGCGACCCGCCTGATGCGGATCGAGGCGGATATCCCGACCACCATGTTCATCGGGGTCGCAGGAGCATTGATCGGCGGGCTGATCCTGCGGCTGCTGACCACGATGATGGGGGGAATGGCGGGTTTTGTCGGCGCGGTGCTCGGGGCGATGTTGCTGATCTGGCTCTGGCGGCTTTATCGCCGCTAAACCCGTGGCGGTCTGCTTTTGTAGACCGGAAGGCTCCAGCCAAAGATCAGCGATCCGGCACGGAGGATGCCACAGGTGGTGGCCGCAATCAGCAGCGCCGGGCGCAGCGGCATCCCGAAGTTCAGGGCCAGCATCGCAACCCCCGAGCCGGCAAGTGCAGCCGTCGCATAGAGTTCGCCCTGCTTCAGAACCAGAGGGATTTCGCCGACGACGACATCGCGCATCAACCCGCCGAGACACCCGGTCGCGACTCCCATCAGAACCACGATCACACCCGGCTGATCGAACGAGAGTGCAACACCCGTCCCGGCAGCGACCGCGATCGACAGCGCAAAACAATCAAGCCACAAGAGCCAGCGATACCGGCTTTCGACGAGATGCGCGGTAAAGAACACGAAGATTGCCGCCGCCACGCAGATCAGAACATAGACCGGTTGCCCGATCCAGAAGACCGGATCGCGCCCCAGAAGCACATCGCGCACCGTGCCGCCACCCACCGCCGTCAGACAGGCGATAAAGGCAAATCCCACCAGATCAAGCTGTGCGCGGCTCGCGACCAGCGCCCCGGTCAGCGCAAAGATCAGCACCGAACCGAAATCCAGCAGCGCAAGAAAGGTCATCGGTCTGCCGCCCTGGATTTGAACGGGGCCATGCCCTTGCGAGCGAGTTCGTCGGCGCGCTCGTTTTCGGGGTGTCCCGCGTGCCCCTTGACCCATTTCCATGTCACCTGGTGGCGCGCCTGAGCCGCGTCCAGCTCTTGCCAGAGATCGGCGTTCTTGACCGGTTTCTTCGCCGCCGTCTTCCAGCCGTTCTTCTTCCAGCCATGTATCCATCCGGTGACGCCGTTCTTGACGTACTGGCTGTCGGTCACAAGCGTGATCGCGGTCGATCGGCCCAGAGCCTCCAGTGCCGAGATCGCGGCCAGCAATTCCATCCGGTTGTTGGTTGTATTCGCCTCGCCCCCCGAAAGTTCGCGTTCTTTCAGAACGGTTTCGCCATCTTTCGCCTGCAACAGCACGCCCCAGCCGCCCGGACCGGGATTCCCCGAACAGGCACCATCGGTATAGGCAAGGAAATCAGGCATGCGCCTGCACCACGATCCAGCCTTGCGGATGTCCGGCAAGGCCCGCCGACTTTCCGGTCCAATGGGCGTCCGGGGTCAATCCCGCAGCAGTCAAGAGAGACTCCAGTTCGTCGCGTTCATAATATTCATAATAGCGATCCAGTTTGTCGCGCGCGCCACCTGCGCCGCGTTTCATCCCCATGAACAATACGCCGCCGGGTCTGAGCGCCTCGGCAATTCGGCCGAGGTGGTCGGGCAGACTCGCGCGCGGGGCGTGCAGCAAGCTGAAATACGCCCAGATCCCGTCATAGAGATCACGCGCGCTGAGGTCTTCGAACCGGCCAAGCCGGGCTGCAACACCCGGCAGTCGCGCGGCCATGTCGATCATGGCGGGTGTCGCGTCGATGGCGTCGACCCGCAGGCCGGCTTCGGCCATGCGGCGGGCATAGTGGCCCGCGCCGCAGCCAAGATCCAGAACGCGGCCACCCTTTGCACAGGCGGCGATAAAGCGGTCGATCATCGGATCCCGGCGCGCTTCGCGGTCCATCATCGCGGTATAATCCTCGCTGCAGCTTTCATAGACCGCGAGAGTACGTTCATCGCTCATAGCAGGACCCCGACCAACAGACAGAGAATGACGACGGATGTAAGCAATACGCGCAATTGCGTCCACCACGCGGGCGCGAGCCCCCATTTGACAAATGCGATGTCAAGCAACAGCAACCCTGCGAAACCGAAGATCAGGTTTGTGCCAGCCGTGACCGGACCGCCCCCTGTCATGAAGAAGGCCCAGAGCGCGGGGATTACCGACAGGACGTATCCAGCGGACGCCACTCTGCCGCTTGCCTTGGCGGCAAAACCCCAGAGCACGCCGGACATGAAGGACAGGATCACCGACCCATAGAAGAGTTGCACATAGGGGCCGACAAACCTCGGTCCGAAATGCGCGGCTCCCCAGGCGGCGAGATCATCGTTCAGATAAGTTGCAGCACCCCATACAAACGGGATCAGCCCGGCGAGTCCGAGGATGAGTGCAGGTTTCGGGATGCTGCTCATATCCGCAACACGCGGGGCACTTTGAACTCGACCGTTTCGACGGCGGTTTCCACCTTGTGAATGGTCACGTCGTGACGTTGCCGCACGGCGGCGATCACTTCCTCGATGAGAACCTCGGGCGCCGAAGCCCCGGCGGTGATGCCGATGCTGGTCGCTCCGGAAATGGCGCGCCAGTCGATATCGCTCGCGCGCTGCACAAGCTGGGCATAGGGGCAGCCGGCCTTGTTCCCGACCTCGACCAGACGTTTCGAGTTGGACGAGTTTGGCGCGCCCACCACCAGCATCGCATCGATCAGGGGCGCCATCGCCTTGACCGCGTCCTGCCGGTTGGTGGTGGCGTAACAGATGTCTTCCTTGTGCGGTCCGACGATATTCGGAAAGCGTTGCTTGAGGGCGGCGACGATATCGGCGGTGTCATCGACGCTCAGCGTGGTCTGAGTGACAAAGGCAATCCGCTCCGGGTCGCGGACATCGACATTTGCCACATCTTCGACGGTCTCGACAAGCAGCACCGCGCCGGGGGGCAATTGACCCATCGTGCCGACGGTCTCCGGGTGGCCCTTGTGACCGATCATGATCATCTGCAGACCGTTATCGGCATGGCGCTGCGCCTCGATGTGCACCTTGCTGACCAGCGGACAGGTCGCGTCGACATAGATCATGTTGCGCGTCTCGGCCTCCGCCGGTACGGATTTGGGAACGCCATGCGCCGAAAAGATCACCGGACGGTCATCCGGGCATTCCTCAAGCTCCTCGACAAAGATGGCGCCCTTTTCTCGCAGCCCATCCACGACGAATTTGTTGTGCACGATCTCGTGGCGCACATAGACCGGCGCGCCCCATTTCTGAAGCGCCATCTCAACGATCTTGATCGCACGGTCCACGCCGGCACAAAACCCGCGCGGAGCGGCGAGGTACAGGGTCATCGAGGGTTTTGGCATGGCTGGTCTCCTTGAGCAGAGACCTAGGGCTTTGCGCCGCGATGGTCCAGAGTTGCCGGGCAAATGTTCATCTGCCCGTGCCAATACGCGCGGCGAAGCAACCCTTGCACCGCGTCCTCCCCGCCCGCGCGAGACGTTTACTAATGTCCGCCGGCAGCCGCCGATGCGACCGTCCGGGTCTCGTTCGGCGTGTCGCGCGGCGGGCGACCGATCACTTCCTTGAGCTCTTCGAGTTCGATGAAATTGTCGGCCTGCCGCCGCAACTCGTCCGAAATCATCGGCGGCTGGCTGCGGATTGTGGATACGACCGAAACGCGAACCCCCTGGCGTTGCAGGCTGGCGACCAGCGGGCGAAAATCGCCGTCTCCGGAAAACAGCACGATATGATCGACGCGCGGTGCAAGTTCCATTGCATCCACGGTCAGCTCGATATCCATGTTTCCCTTGACCTTCCGACGCCCCATGCTGTCGGTGTATTCCTTGGCGGGTTTTGTCACCATTGTGAAGCCGTTGTAATGGAGCCAGTCCACCAGCGGTCTGATCGGCGAATACTCGTCATTCTCAAGCAGTGCGGTATAGTAGAACGCTCGCAGCATCTTGCCGCGACGCATGAACTCCTGTCGCAATAGCTTGTAGTCGATATCAAATCCCAACGACTTGGCTGCCGCATAAATATTCGAACCGTCAATGAACAGCGCAAGCCGTTCGTCCTTATAAAACATCAAATTGTCCTTCCGGTAATACGCCCCGCCACGGTCCGTGAGTGAGTGGTGTTAAAATTTGGCGGGCCGGTAGACTTAAAATAAGAATTTCGGCATGTATCGCAAGTGTACAGCGATTGCGAAAATGCGTCAAAAATGTTCGAAAACCGGTCAATTGCGATCATCGGTCTGGGCGGGAACCTGCCATTTCAGGGTTCCCCGACGGCAACGACACTGAGGCAAGCCATAGAGATGCTTGCGCAGCCGGACATGGTGATTCGGTCTGTCAGCCGGTTTTACGCAACGCCCTGTTTTCCTGCGGGTGCCGGACCCGACTATGTAAACGCGGTCGCGGTGCTTGCAACGACGCTGCCGCCCGAGACGCTGTTGGAGAGGTTGCACGCGGTCGAGGCCGCGTTCCGGCGCGAGCGGGTACAGCGTTGGGGAATGCGCACACTGGATGCGGATTT
The DNA here is from genome assembly GCF_041224545.1 of Sedimentitalea sp. XS_ASV28. NCBI lineage: Bacteria > Pseudomonadati > Pseudomonadota > Alphaproteobacteria > Rhodobacterales > Paracoccaceae > Sedimentitalea > Sedimentitalea sp. XS_ASV28. Next base: position 19,804 of record NZ_JBGFGP010000172.1, read on the forward strand.
GCTGACCTATGATCAACTGGTCCTGCCCGATCTTGCGCGCCAGTCACAATGGCGCCTGCTGCCCGCGCAAGAGCAGATCAGGGCGACCCCGGATGAATTGATCCTGCCGCATCCCCGGATGCAGGACCGGGCCTTCGTGCTCGTCCCGATGCTGGATGTCGCGCCCGACTGGGTTCATCCGGTGTTGCGGGAAACCGTCCGGTCCCTGTGTGATGCCTTGCCTGCAGAGGATCGCGATGCGGTGCGTCCGCTATAGGGCGTTGCGCCGCAGCATTCAGCGCTTGTCAATCGGCGAGATCCCGACTAGATATCCCCTTTCTGTACGAAACTTGCTGCTGGAGAGTCGCCCATGGCCCGCGTTACGGTCGAAGATTGCGTTGACAAGGTTCCGAACCGGTTCGAGCTGGTTATGCTTGCCGCCCACCGTGCGCGCGAAATTTCCGCAGGTGGCGCGATCACCGTTGATCGTGACAATGACAAGAACCCGGTCGTGTCCTTGCGGGAAATCGCGGAAGAGACGCAGCGTGCCGACGACCTGCGCGAGCGCCTGATCGAGAGCAACCAGACCCAGATCGAAGTCGACGAGCCGGAAGATGACTCTATGGCGCTGCTGATGGGGGCCGAGGCCGACAAGCCCGTCGAGGACGACATGTCCGAAGAAATGTTGCTGCGCCAGCTCATGGAGGCCCAGGGCCAGGGCTGAGCGCGACATTCCGGGGTGCGGACCAGATGATTGCAATTGAAGACCTGATTGCGCTGGTCCGCAATTACAATCCGAAAACCAATACCGACCGCATCGCTGCCGCCTATGATTATGGCCGCCAGATGCACGAGGGACAGTTCCGCCAATCCGGCGAGCCCTATTTCTCTCATCCCGTTGCGGTCGCCGCCATCCTGACCGAACAACGTCTGGATGACGCCACCATCATCACCGCGCTGCTGCACGACACGATCGAGGACACCAAGGCGTCGTTCTCCGAAGTCGAGAAGCGATTCGGGCGCGAGGTGGCGGAACTGGTCGATGGTGTGACCAAGCTGACCAACCTGCAACTGTCCAGCCACGAGACCAAGCAGGCCGAAAATTTCCGCAAGCTCTTCATGGCGATGTCAAAGGATCTGCGGGTCATTCTGGTCAAGCTGGCCGACCGCCTGCACAACATGCGCACGATCAAATCCATGCGCCAGGAAAAGCAGGTGCAGAAGGCGCGCGAGACCATGGACATCTATGCGCCGCTTGCCGGGCGCATGGGCATGCAGTGGATGCGCGAAGAGCTTGAGGATCTGAGCTTTCGTGTGTTGAACCCTGAAGGGCGACAATCGATCATCCGTCGCTTTATTACCCTGCAAAGGGAAACAGGTGATGTGATTCATCGCATCACCGGCGACATGCGCAGCGAACTGGACAAGGCAGGCATCGAAGCCGAGGTTTTCGGTCGTGCCAAGAAGCCCTATTCGATCTGGCGCAAGATGCAGGAAAAGGAACAGGGCTTCTCGCGCCTGTCCGATATTTATGGCTTTCGTATCATCACCGGCAGCGAAGAAGACTGTTACCGGACACTTGGCGCGATCCACCAGAGATGGCGCGCCGTGCCGGGGCGGTTCAAGGATTACATCAGCCAGCCGAAATCCAACGGTTACCGGTCGATCCATACCACGGTGTCGGGGCGCGACGGCAAGCGGGTCGAGGTTCAGATCAGGACGCGCCAGATGCACGATGTGGCCGAAACGGGTGTTGCGGCGCATTGGTCGTATCGTGACGGCGTGCGGACCGAGAACCCCTTTGCGGTGGACCCGGCCAAGTGGATTTCCAGCCTGACCGAGCAGTTCGACGCAGAAGAGGATCACGAGGATTTTCTCGAAGCCGTCAAGCTCGAGATGTATTCCGACCAGGTATTCTGCTTTACCCCCAAGGGCGACGTTGTGAAGCTGCCGCGCGGAGCGACACCCATCGACTATGCCTATGCCATCCATACCCGCATCGGCGGGGCCTGTGTCGGTGCCAAGGTGGACGGTTTGCGCGTGCCACTCTGGACGCGGCTCAAGAACGGGCAATCTGTCGAGATCATTACCGCCGAGGGGCAGACCCCGCAGGCGACCTGGCTGGACATCGCGACGACCGGAAAGGCGCGGACAGCCATCCGGCGCGCGCTGCGCGAGGTCGATCGCGAACGATTCGTCAAACTCGGTCAGGAACTGGCGCGGGCGGCTTTCGAGCATGTCGGGCGCAAGGCCACCGACAAGGCGCTGTCGACCGCGGCCAAACATCTGAGGCTGCGCGACCGGCGGGAATTGCTTGCCCGTCTGGGAAGCGCCGAACTGACTGCGCATGACGTGGTTCAGGCGGTGTATCCCGACCTTGCGACGGATGACGGCGATCAGATTCCGTTGCGCCGCGCGGTGATTGGCCTCAGCCCCGGACAGTCCTTTGAACGCGCACAGTGTTGCCAGCCATTGCCCGGCGAACGCATCGTCGGCATCACCTTTCGCGGCAAGGGCGTGATCGTCCACGCGATCGACTGTGATCGGTTGAGCGAATACGAAGAGCAGCCGGAACGCTGGGTCGACCTGCATTGGCACAGCGGCACCCACCCTGCGATCTATGGGGCGACGCTGGATCTGACCATCGGAAATGACGCTGGGGTACTTGGGCGCATTTGTACGTTGATCGGAGAAAAAAAGGCCAATATCAGCGATCTGGAATTCGTTGACAGGAAACCGGATTTTTATCGTCTTACTGTCAATGTTGAACTGCGGGACGTGGAACAACTGCTCTCGCTGATGTTGGCGCTCGAGGCGGAAAGCGATGTTGCTGCTGTCGAGCGGTTTCGAGAAAAGGCCAAGGGTCACACCGCGGTCAGCTAAGCAGGACCGGGACCGAAGGGGAATCCACCTTGGTATTTAGACGCCGTGACCGACGCTCAGTGCTGCGCGCGATTGCGGATTTCCTGTATCCCAAGGGCGGTTGGACCCGTGCCTTTCACTATGTCAAACACCGCGTCCGGCGTCTTCCCGACTCGCCTGAACGGATCGCGCGCGGTATCTGGGCGGGCGTGTTCACCACCTTCACACCGTTTTACACGATGCATTTCCTGGTGGCGTTCCTGATCGCGCGGGTGGTTCACGGCAACATACTTGCGGCCTTGATGGCGACGTTTTTCGGCAATCCGCTGACTTATGTCCCTATCGGATTCGTCTCGCTGAAAACCGGGCACTTCATCCTTGGCACAAATTTCGAAGAGGGTGCCGCAAGGTCATTCGGTGGCAAGTTCTTTGATGCGGCGCATGACCTGTTTCACAATTTCGGGGCCATTTTTTCCGGTGGCGAGCCGGACTGGCGCGGACTGAGCGTGTTCTACCATGAGATTTTTCTGCCATATCTCGTCGGCGGTATCATCCCCGGCGTGATCACGGCGACGATATGCTATGTGCTGAGTGTGCCGGTCATCCGCGCCTATCAGAAGCGGCGCAAGAAGCAGATCAAGAAGAAATTCGACGCCATTCGCAAACGGGCCGAGGTCGATCCTTTGCCGCCGCCCGACTGACTTGCGCGAGGCGCTGCCGTTGACGCAGGGTCGCGAAAGGCGATTCATGTTTGCCCCAAAATGCCCTAGGCTGATCCCGGAATAAGAAACGAGAACCACAGAATGACACAGCACGAGTTGCGCCTTGGCGTGAATATCGACCATGTCGCCACCGTTCGGAACGCCCGTGGCGGTGCCTATCCCGACCCGCTGCGCGCGGCGCGGCTGGCCGAAGAGGCGGGCGCGGACGGCATTACAGCGCATCTGCGCGAAGACCGGCGCCATATCAGCGATGCAGATATCGACGGTCTTATGGCGGTTCTGAACATCCCGCTGAATTTCGAGATGGCGGCCACCGACGAGATGCAGGCGATTGCCCTGCGTCACAAGCCGCATGCGGTTTGCATCGTGCCGGAAAAGCGCGAGGAGCGGACCACCGAGGGCGGGCTTGAAGTCGCGCGCGAAGAAAACCGGCTGGCGCATTTCATTGCGCCGCTGCGCGAAGCCGGGTGCCGCGTGTCGATCTTTATCGCCGCAGACAAGCGCCAGATCGACGCCGCCCATCGCATAGGCGCCGAGGTGATCGAGCTGCACACCGGGGCCTATTGCGATGCTTTCGCCGAAGGTCGGATGGACGAGCACCAGAAAGAGCTGAAGGCCCTGCGCGAGATGTCCGCCTATGCGCATTCGCTCGGGCTCGAGGTGCATGCGGGCCACGGGCTGACCTACGACACGGTTGCGCCCATAGCCGCGTTCCCCGAGGTGAAAGAGCTGAATATCGGCCATTTCCTGATCGGCGAATCGATCTTCCTCGGCCTGCAGCCTGCGATTGCGGAAATGCGCCGGTTGATGGATGCGGCGCGCAATGGTTGACGGGGTACATTCGTTGCTGCCGCCTGACGTGGTTGCGTCGGGCTGGATACGCGCGGGGGGCAGCGCCAAGATGCTGACATTGCGGCTCGCATGATCCTTGGCATCGGCACCGATCTGGCCAATATCGAACGCATTGCCGCGACGCTTGAGCGGTTCGGCGACCGGTTCCGCAACCGGGTGTTTACCGAGGTCGAACAGCGCAAGGCCGAGCGGCGCAGGGATGTGGCCGGAACCTATGCCAAACGCTGGGCCGCGAAAGAGGCCTGCTCCAAGGCGCTTGGCACCGGGTTGCGCATGGGAATCGCATGGAAGGACATGGCGGTCAGCAACCTGCGCACCGGCCAGCCGGTCATGGAGGTGACCGGTTGGGCCGCCGAACGGCTGCGCGAGATGACACCGCCGGGCCACGAGGCGATCATCCACGTCACCCTGACCGATGACCATCCCTGGGCGCAGGCATTCGTGGTGATCGAGGCGCGCCCGATCACCGGGGCCGAGACAGCGCCTTGACACTGACCAAGCCGCCCCGCATGTAGCGCCCAACCCAGCAACACCGGAGATCCGCATGGCCGAGAAAGCCAAAAAGGGAAACGCGATTGTCGAGACGATCAAGACCATCGTCTATGCCCTGCTCATCGCGGGCGTGTTCCGCACGCTGTTCTTTCAGCCGTTCTGGATTCCGTCGGGGTCGATGAAGGAAACGCTGCTGATCGGTGACTTCCTGTTCGTGAACAAGATGGCCTATGGCTATTCCTATGCGTCCTGCCCGAGCGTGATCATGCCGGGGATCGGTATCAACATCGATGCCGAAGACATTTGCGGCATGTTCCCGCAGAACAATGGCCGCCTGTTCGGATCGGAACCGGAACGGGGCGATGTCGTGGTGTTCCGCCACCCGGTTTCCGGGCGTGATTTCATCAAGCGGCTTGTCGGGCTGCCCGGTGACAAGATCCAGATCACCAACGGTGTGCTGTCGATAAATGACCAGCCGGTGCAGTTGCAGGATGACGGGATTTTCACCGAAACCTATGCGCCGCAAGGGCCGCAGGCCAGCCGTCCGCGGTGTTCCAACGGGCCGGTGGGTCCGGGGGCAGCCTGCGAGAAACAGCGATTTGTCGAGACCTTCCCGGATGGCAATTCACACGATATTCTGGAAATCGGCAATCAGGGTCTGGACAACACCGGCGTTTATCTGGTGCCGGAAGGGCATTATTTCTTCATGGGCGACAACCGCGACAATTCGATGGACAGCCGTGTACCGCAAAGCGCGGGCGGTGTCGGGTTCGTGCCTTATGAGAACCTGATCGGTCGCGCCGACCGGATCATGTTCAGTTCGGCGGGACGCTCGATGCTGTTCTTCTGGACATGGCGCGGTGACCGCTTCTTCAAGGCGATCCAGTGAAGCTTGGGGCCGAATTGCAGGCGTTTCAGCGCCGGATCGGCCACGAGTTCGCGCGCCCGGAGCTGTTGTTGCGGGCGCTGACGCACGGGTCCATGTCCTCGCCCACGCGGGCAGACAACCAGAGGCTTGAATTCCTGGGGGACCGTGTTCTCGGGCTTGTGATGGCGTCTGCCTTGCTCGAACAGGATAAGGAGGCCAGCGAAGGTCAGCTGGCTCCGCGTTTCAATGCGCTGGTGCGCAAGGAAACCTGCGCCGATGTGGCGCGGGAAATAGATCTGGGATCGGTGCTCAAGCTGGGACGCTCGGAAATGCTGTCTGGCGGGCGACGCAAGCAGGCGCTGCTTGGCGACGCGATGGAGGCGGTCATCGCCGCAGTCTATCGCGATGGCGGGCTGGATGCGGCGCGCGACATGATCCTGCATCTCTGGGGCGATCGTATCGAGCGTGTCGACTCGGATGCGCGGGATGCCAAGACGGCGCTTCAGGAATGGGCCCAGGCGCGCGGCCATAAACCCCCGGCCTATGTCGAGATCGACCGCAGCGGCCCGGACCACGCCCCGGTCTTTACCATTGCGGCACGGCTGGAAAACGGCGCAGAGGCCCAGGCCCGCGCCGGTTCGAAGCGGCAGGCGGAACAGAGCGCGGCAGGTGCCCTGTTGCAGCAATTGGAGAACGGGACATGACACGCGCCGGATTTGTCGCGCTGATCGGAGAGCCGAATGCGGGGAAATCCACCCTGCTGAACCGGATGGTCGGGGCAAAGGTGTCGATCGTGACCCACAAGGTTCAGACCACCCGCGCGCGCATCCGCGGTGTCGCCATGGAGGGGGACAGCCAACTGGTGTTCGTTGACACACCGGGCCTGTTCCAACCGCGCCGGCGACTGGATCGTGCGATGGTGGCCGCCGCCTGGGGCGGCGCGGCCGATGCGGATGTGGTCATGTTGCTGATCGAAGCGCATCGCGGCATGACCGAAGGTGTCGAGCGCATTCTCGATGGGCTGGCGGACATCGGAGAAGGCCGGAAGATTGCCCTTGCGATCAACAAGATCGACCGCGTCCCGTCAGAGGCATTGCTGGCCCTGACCAGGGAAATGAATGATCGCTACGGCTTTGCCGAGACCTTCATGATCTCTGCCGAGAAGGGGCATGGGGTGCAGGCGCTGCGCGAATGGCTGGCCGCAGAAGTGCCGGAGGGGCCGTGGCTCTATCCCGAGGATCAGATTGCCGATCTTCCCATGCGCATGATTGCGGCCGAAATGACCCGTGAAAAGCTGACCCTGCGGCTGCACCAGGAATTGCCCTACCAGATGACGGTCGAGACCGAGAGTTGGGAAGAGCGCAAGGATGGCTCGGCCCGTGTCGAACAGGTCATCTACGTCGTGCGTGACGGGCATAAAGGGATTGTCCTGGGGCACAAGGGCGAAACCATCAAGGCGGTCTCCAAGGCGTCGCGCGAGGAGTTGGCGGAATTCCTAGGGCGCAAGGTGCATCTGTTCCTGCAGGTGAAAGTGCGGCCCAACTGGCTGGAAGAGGCCGAGCGATATTCCGAAATGGGGCTCGATTTCAAAGACGGGGCGTGACAGTGCGCCTGACCGCCCAGTTCTGGGTGCACGCCTATCTGGCGCGCCTGCGCTTGCAGGACATTCCCGCGTTTGTCGTGACCCACGGGGATGACACGGCCGGTGCGATCCTGATCAAGCTCAACACGCTGGACGGGCAGGCAACAGTGTTTCAGCGCAGTTTCGATCTGATGAGCGGTGAGCGTCAATGGATTACGCTGGCACAGGGGCCCGAGGCCGAGGTGGACCGGGCAATCGCGCGTCAAACCGGTCACGATCCCGATCTGTGGGTGATCGAAATCGAGGACAGGTCAGGCCGCAGCTTGCTCGATGAACCGGGGTTGGCGGATTAAGGCGTTTCGCGACGACCCTGAACCACCGGACGGGACCTGAAACCAGAGATTTCAGCACGTCGGGCGAGACCTGATGTTTCAAGTTGAACGCGATACGTTCCGGGCGCACCGGGTCTGCGGAGGTCTCTTGCAAACGGACGCTACGCGTGGGTTATTGCGGTATGGAATGGCGCGATCACGGCATACTCCTGACTCTGCGGCGCCACGGTGAAACCGCGGCGATCATCGATGTTTTCACAGAAGAACACGGTCGCCATTCGGGGGTCGTGCGCGGTGGGGCAAGCCGCAGGATCGCGCCGATCCTGCAACCGGGCGCACAGCTTGACCTGCTCTGGCGGGCGCGGCTGGAAGACCACATCGGCAGCTATCAGGTGGAACCTCTGCGCAGTCGCGCCGCCGCCGCGATGTCGGGCAGAATGGCGCTCGCCGGGTTGAACGCGGTGACGGCATTGCTGGCCTTCTGCCTGCCCGAACGTGAACCGCACGGCCAGCTGTACAAGCGCAGCGAACAATTGCTCGACCTTCTGGGGCATGATGAAATCTGGCCGCTGGCCTACCTGAAATGGGAAATCGCGCTGTTGGAGGAACTTGGCTTTGGTCTTGATCTTTCGTGCTGCGCCGCGACAGGCAGTACCCGGAACCTGGTTTACGTGTCGCCGAAATCGGGCCGCGCCGTCTCTCGCGCAGGGGCGGGGCAATGGGCCGACCGGATGCTGCCATTGCCGCCCGTTATGCAGGGCGCGCGCAATGCGTCGGATCACGAGATTGCGCAGGCGCTTGGAACCACGGGGTATTTCATGGAGGAACGTGTGGCCACCGCATTGGGCAACAAACCGCTACCCAATGCACGGGCAAGGTTTGTTGATCTTGTCAGGGCGAAGAAGGTCTGAGGCGATGCCGAAGGTGCCGCGACAATGGGGCACGGACGATGCACCGGCTCATCGCGGAAATTCAGACGGCTTGCATGATCCGGGCCGGGCCATGCGCTATCCGCGTTGCTCCAGTACTTCGAGAACCTTCTGATGCTCGGGTGCGGGTCCAGTATGCGATACGGTCGCCGGCAAATTGCGCACGCTCGGTGCGATGGATTCGATGGCCTCGATCAGATGATCCGAAATATCTTCCAGCCCCTCGCGTTCGCAATAGGTGTTCAGATCGATCAGCGCATCGACAATCCAGCCCAGATCCTGAGAGTGTGCCATTCCCCGGTGCTCTCCATACAACATACCGGAAATGAAATACTACATCGCGATAGCAATCACATCACGACCCACGTATAGGTTGCGGCTCCGAAAGGATAGGTTCCTATACCATAGGATAGGTTTTATCGCCGACTGCCTCTGAAACTCGGGAAGAGCCGTGTCACGCCCGAAAAAGAAACACGCAGACATGCCCATTTTTTGAGCGTTCCGGCATGGCGGCCAGTAAGATCCACTGGCCGCATGCGGCTCTGACGTCAGCTCAGGATGCGCCGGGCAATAACCTGTGCCTGGATTTCGGCAGCGCCTTCAAAGATGTTCAGGATGCGCGCATCACAGAGCACGCGCGAAATCTTGTATTCCAGGGCAAAGCCATTGCCACCGTGGATCTGCAGACCGTTATCCGCCGCGGCCCACGCGACACGAGCCCCGAGCAGTTTTGCCATTCCGGCCTCAAGATCGCATCGGTGCCCGTGATCCTTTTCCCAGGCCGAAAAATAGGTCAGTTGGCGCGCGATCATGATCTCAACGGCCATCATCGCCAGTTTGCCGGAGACGCGGGGGAAGTTGATCAGCGATTTGCCGAACTGCTTGCGTTCCTGGGCGTATTGCATGGCGATATCGAGCGCGCATTGCGCCACGCCGATGGCGCGGGCGGCGGTCTGGATGCGCGCGGATTCGAAGGTTTCCATCAATTGCTTGAAGCCCTTGCCCTCTTCGCCACCGAGGAGGTTCTCGCCCTTGACCTCGAAGCCGTCAAAGCCGAGTTCGTATTCTTTCATGCCGCGATATCCGAGCACTTCGATCTCGCCACCGGTCATGCCGGGTGTGGGGAACGGGTCGGCGTCGGTGCCCGGCGTCTTTTCCGCCAGGAACATCGACAGGCCACGGTGATCGGTGGTGTCCGGATTGGTGCGGGCCAGCAACGTCATGACATGGGTGCGCGCCGCGTGTGTGATCCATGTCTTGTTGCCGGTGATCCGGTAATTGCCGTTTTCGTCCTTGACCGCGCGGGTGCGCAAGCTGCCAAGGTCCGAACCGGTGTTCGGCTCGGTAAACACGGCGGTCGGCAGGATTTCGGCGCTGGCGATCTTGGGCAGCCACTGCGCCTTCTGCTCGTCCGTGCCGCCGGCGATGATCAACTCGGCGGCGATCTCGCTGCGGGTGCCGAGGCTGCCGACACCGATATAACCGCGCGACAGCTCTTCCGAAACCACGCACATCGACGCCTTGGACAGGCCAAAGCCGCCATGTTCCTCGGGGATCGTCAGGCCGAACACGCCCATCTCGGCGAGTTCCTGGATGATCTCGATCGGGATCAATTCGTCCTTGAGATGCCAGTCATGCGCATTGGGTTCGACCTTTTCGACGGCATAGCGACGGAACTGCTCGCGGATCATCTCCAGCTCTTCGTCCAGGCCGGAGGCGCCGAACATGATGTTGCCTGCCTGCTCCTGCATCAGATCGACAAGCCGTGTGCGCGCCGCCTGCGTGTTGCCGCCGGCCATCAGGGTCTGCACCTCGGAACACTGGAATCCGGACAGCGCGTCCCAGCCCAGACCCAGTTCCTGCAAGCGCAGGATTTCACCCTGGTTCATCGGGATGCCACCCGCGATCTGGTGCAGGTACTCGCCAAAGGCGATCTGATGGATCAGTTGCTCGATCTCGCCGAACTTGCCGTCTGACTGCAACCGTTCGGCCCAGGCCTGCATCTGCCGCAGCGCCTGCGCATAGGTTGCGAGCCAGGCGAGACCATGCGCCGCTGTCTGGTTGGCCTCGATCAGAGCACCGGACACGCGGTCGCCTTCGACAACGCGCGCACGAACGCTGTCCCGGGCCTTGTCCAGGTAATCTTGAACCGCGGGCAATGCGGCGGCGGTGAGTTTCAGCAGATCGGGCAGAATCACTGCCCCACTCTCATGATGTGTCATCGTCTGATCCTGTCCGTCGTGGGCCATGAGTCGCTCTTCCTGTTGGTTCCGCACGGTGGTAATCATTTCGCAGGTGCAGCGCAACAAAAATGCGCCATAACAGCGCAATCCCTTCGAATGTTGCGCGGCATTTTGGCAGTGCAGCGACGGGCGGGAATGATAAGAACAGGCATGGACTCGCTTTTTGCCCTGCTCGGCCCCGGTGCCCTTGCGCTTGCCTTTGCCATTACCGCACTTGCGGGGATCGTCAAGGGCATGGTCGGATTCGCCCTGCCGATGATCATCGTGGCGGGCCTCGGGATGTTCCTGCCGGCCGAACTGGTGCTGGCCGGGTTGATCCTGCCCACTCTGGCCACCAACGGCATCCAGGCGCTGCGACATGGTCCGCGCGTGGCGCTGGCTTCGGTCCGACGGTTTGGGCTTTTCCTAGGGGTCGGTCTCATTTTCCTGGTGGCCAGCGCACAACTGGTGCGTAGCGTATCCGACGCGACGTTCTTCCTGATGATCGGCATCCCGGTCTCGTTTTTTTCGCTTATTCAGCTTGCCGGAGTCGGCTTTACCCTGCGCGAACCCAGCAAGTGGATCGAGGCGCTGGTCGGTGCGGTGGCGGGGTTCATCGGCGGGCTGTCCGGCATCTGGGGGCCGCCGACCGTGGCCTACCTGACCGCGTTGAACACGCCAAAGGCGGAACAGATGCGGGTTCAGGGCGTGATCTATGGCCTCGGCGCGCTCGCACTCCTCGTCGCACATATCAGCTCCGGCGTCCTGCGGATCGCAACCCTGCCACTCTCGATCGCCCTCGTGGTGCCGGCGATGCTCGGCATGTGTGTCGGGGGCCGCCTGCAAGACCGGATCGACCAGAAAACCTTCCGCAAAGTGACCCTCGCAGTGCTGCTGGCCGCCGGCCTCAACCTCGTGCGGCGCGGAGTGGTGGGGTAGCTCTTTTAGGTTGGCAATGCGCAGATTGCGGGCTTTGCAAAGTTTGGACGGACTCCCGACAGCGGACTTTCAAGCCAAGCGCGGCAATTGGCAACACGAGTCCAAAAGTGCAAATTGCTGCGACATGTACGAATGGCCACTTTGGCTGATTGCCTAGACCAATAGTGCGATCGCGGCGATGCCTAGAAGGACTTGCACTCCAGTTTGGAACGCGTGTGCGCTCAGTTTTTTCAGGAACAGTCTGCCGATCAACGCGACTGCGACTGCGACGAGGATAAGGGCAAGTGCAGTCCAAGCCATATCGATGGTCAGCAGATCAGTTCGGATGTAGGAGGTCAACTTGACGATGTTCGAGAGAACCGCCGTCGCCGCCATTGCTCCGACGAAGGCTTCCTTCGTGATTTTCATTTCGCGAAACAGCATGACCTTGATGATATTGCCGCTACCAAGTGACCTGCCCCCCGCGAAATCCCTCATCATGATGTAGAGTCTGCCCAACCTTGAAGGAGCAGACGAATGCGAAAGAGCCGTTTTACCGAGGCGCAGATTATCGGGATGATCAAGGAGCAAGAGGCGGGCATGCCGACGG
>NZ_JBGFGP010000173.1:0-48910 GCF_041224545.1 Sedimentitalea sp. XS_ASV28
ACCGGCAAGCCCCTGACCATCCAGGATATCTGGCCCGCCGGGCTGTCGACTCCTGACCGGATACACCTGCCCACGCCGGCCCCGACACCCGAGATCCGCGGCACCCGTGAGGCCGACAGGCTGACCGGCAGCACGCATGACGATACCATTCATGGCGGCGGCGGTCGCGACCGGATCCAGGGCGGCGATGGGGCCGACACCCTGTATGGCGAGGGTGGCCGCGACCTGATCCGGGGCGGAGCCGGGGCCGATCTCATCTATGGCGGCACACATGCCGACACTATTCATGGCGGCGGCGGCGATGATCAGGTCTGGGGCGGCACGGGCCGCGACAAGGTCTATCTCGGCAATGGCGATGATGTCTTTTACGACAGCAAGCAGGGCGGCGCCAAAGGCGCCGATCTGGTCATGGGCGGCAACGGCAATGACCGGATCCATGGCGGCGGCGGGGCCGACACCCTGTATGGCGACGGTGGCCGCGACCTGATCCGGGGTGGCGACGGGGCCGATCTCATCTATGGGGGTCTGGATGCCGACAGCATCTATGGCGGCGGCGGCAACGATCGGGTCTGGGGAGGATGGGGAAGGGACGAGATCCATCTCGGCAATGGCGATGACATCTTTTACGACAGCAAACAGGGCGGCGTCAAAGGCGCCGATCTCGTCCGGGGCGGAAACGGCAATGACAGTTTCCACGATGGCGGCGGCGATGATGAATATCATGGCGATGCCGGCGCCGACCTGTTCGTGTTCTCACCCGGTCACGGCAACGACGTGATCGCGGATTTCACCCCCGGTGACGATCATATCCGGTTCACCAACCTGAATCTGTCCTATGACGACCTGATCTTCCGCGACCTGGGTCAGGACATGCAGATCGACACGGGAAGCGGCACGATCACGCTACCGGGTCTGGAGCCAACCGACCTGCAGGCCGGTGATTTCCTGTTCACCTGACACCAGAAATCCCAATATATTAACATAATATAAACTACGGGATCTGTATGTGTGGCCGGGTGGATTCACATCCGAAGTGCAAATTCCCTATCTTGCTGAAAGGCAAGGAGATCGTACCGCAGAAGCCGTTATCCGATTCGGGAAAAGCAAAAGGCAGACCCGCAGGCCTGCCTCCAGATTCTTCAAACCACTGAACCGGTTCAGTTCGTGGTCGTTGTAACCGTGTTGTCGTCGTCATCGTTGGAGATTGCAACGGCCAGGATGACAACAGCTGCGGCAATGGCAATACCTGCACCAGCGGTCAGACCACCACCGATCGCGCTGGGAACGCCGCCGTTTGCGTTTTGGGCATTGGCAGGTGCGGACAGGGTGAGTGCGCCAAGGGCGGCAATCGCGAGGAGTTTCTTCATGGTTCAGCATCCCTGGTTGGATTAAAACTTTGATAACGGTCTCGGTGTAGCTCTACCGTAGGGAGCATGGATTTTCAATACGACCTCTGCGTATCTGGCGCATTGTCGCCATTTTTTTCACCCGCCTGGCGAAAACGACGGCACATGCCCCCTGCTCTGCTCCCGGATCTCCGCACATTGGTCAGTCGGTCACCTGTCGCAACCGCAGGTATCCCACATGTGGACCGGCCCATTGTCGCGATTGCCGGATCAGCCCGCGTCGCGCATCGATCCAGTACTCATTGGTGATCACGCCGCCGCTGCCCTGGCACTGTTCCCGCAAATGCCGCGTGGCATGGCGGATCTCGATGATCTCGATGGTTTCCGGCCCCATGTCGGTCACCTCGCAGGCCATCGCCAGCGTTGTCTGCCTGTTGTTTTCCCCAAAGACCCGGTAGGTGCGCGCGCCGCCCTCTGCCGGACCAGGCCGGCTGCCCGCCAGCAGCACCTCGGTCGACAACAGGTCGCCACCCAGCCCCCGGGTCGCGATCAGCACCCCGCCGCGCACGGTGACCGTTTCATTGCTGTCGGTGCGCCAGACCACGATCTCGCCGGGTTCCGAATCACGCGTCGTGTAGCTGGGATAGAGAAACGCGGTCACATCCTCCCGTTCCCGGGTGATTTCCAGGAAGGTGCCGTCCAGCGTGTCCAGAACCGCGCGGGTCACCGGGGGGCGTTCCGCCGGCGGGTTGGTGCGCGCGGCGATGGCGGCGCGGGCGGCCTCGATCACCTGCAGGTTCAGCGTCGGAGCATCGGAACCACCGCTGCAGGCCGCCAGCAGGATTGCGATGACAAGGCCTGCCACCAGACGTGCCGATCGCCTCATTCCCAGACCCTCGCCCACTGATTGGTCAATGCCTTGCGATGCGCCAGGCGCACCTGTCCGTATAGTCGCCCGGGAACACTGACCATCTGTCCGCCATCGCGCTGTACCGGGCGGATGGTGGTGCCGAATGTCTGCTGGCTCGGCTTGCCGAGGAACCAGTTGATCGGGATGCGGAACCGGATGCCCTTGTCGAACGAGCCTTCTCCGAATTCCTCGGCCGACACGTTGGTCTTGGTCGCAAAGGCCCCGACCGACCAGCCATTGTCAAAGATGCGGTCCACACTCAGGGTGCCGCCCACATCCCCGGCGAGATACCGCCCCACGCTCAGCTGCGCCAGGTAACCGCCCGGGAATTCGTAATAGGCCGTGGCATGGCCGGTGAACACGTCGTAATCCTGGAACCCCAGAAGCTGGTCGAAATCACGTTTCTTCACGTAATTCGCCTCGACCCCCAGGGCCAGGCTGCTGTTGACCGGTTTCCACAACAGCTCGGTGGACAGCCCGCCATACATGCTTTCCAGATAGCCGCCGGTGACGCGGGCATAGAGATCGCGCCCCGGTCGCCATTGCCTTGCGACAAACAGGGTATTCAGCGTGGTGCTGTATTGCGCGTATTCCACTTGGTCGGTGCGGACATGCGGCAGAACCGAGTTGGATGGCGGCCCGCCATCGACATTGCCCGCAATCCGCTGGCGGATGGCCCCCGAGAAGATCCAGCCCGGCGCCGGCCGGTAGGTTCCCCGCAGGGTCAGCCCCACATCGATCCGGAACGGCCTGTCCGGGTCGAAATAGGCGGGGCTGAAATAGGGCGCCAAGGACCAGCTCGCATCCGGGTAGAGATCCGCCGCCGGCGTCGCCGCCGGCGACAAAGGCGGCGCATCGGAAAACGCGGTGACCGCCAGCAGCGCATCGGTGGCATTGCCATCGAATTCCAGCGCCTCGAGATCCGAGCGGCGCATCGTGGTCGCCGACAGCGCCATCCCGCCCGACAGCGGCACCAGCCGGAAGGTTTCCACCGATGGCGGCATCACCCGGCTCATCCCCCGCGCCGCCCGGCCCACCGCATTGGCAAAGGACATGTACTGAATGTTGCGAAAACGCAGTTCCGCGGTATCGGCACTGACCGTCAGGCTCTCCAGCACCAGCCCGTCCGCCTTCAGGATCGGAGCCAGCGCATCGCGCAGCTGGGCCGGAGCCGACGGGTTCTGCGTCCAGGCCGTGCTCCATGCCCCCGGATCAACGGTCGGCGACGGGCGTTTCGGCACCGGGACCGGCGCCGCGACCCGCATCTGGGCCGGCGGCTGTTTCGGGTTCAGCTGTACCTGCAGGTTCACCCCGAATTCGCTGCCATACATGTAATAGGCACCCAGCCGGGTGCGGGGGCTGACCTGATATTCCACTCCGAAATTGAACGGTGAACGCCGCTCGAAAACCGAAGCGACCTGGGTCTCGGTCACGTAGTCGTCCGAGGAATATTCCAGTTTCAGACCCAGCTTTTCATTCGGCAGCCATTCGATTCCGGCAAAGGGCGCATAGGGGCCACGGAACCACTGGTCATAGGCCGGCTCCCCCCCCAGGCTGTCCGGGTCATAAGGCGGCCGGTCGCCGCTCGTGCCGATGCTGCCATACGAGCCCAGCCGCCCCCAGCCGATCCCGGCGGTCAGTTTCAGCCGCCCCGGCGCGCCGATCCGCCCGCCCCAGCCGGGGATCTCGAACCGCTTGGTGGCAACCACGTATTCACCCGCATAAATGCCGGTGCCGACAAAATCCTGCAGGCCCACGGTGATCTCGGGAAGGTATTGCCGCTCGCGCAGCAGGCGCAACCGCAAGTCAAAGCTGCGGTCGTAATAGGTCCCGAAGCCACCCATGTTCCAGTCCTGGATGGAATTGTAGCGAAAGGTGGCCGACAACCACGGCGCCGCCTGAAAGGTCAGGTTGTAACGGGCCTGCCCGCCGAAATACGATATGCCGGTGGTGAACTGCCCGTCCGGCAGCATCTCGGCGGACGGCATGTCCATGATCCCGGGCGAGCCGTAGAAATTCAGGCTCGGCGGCGGCAGCGGCACCAGCGTCGGCTCCGCGCGGCGAGTCTCCACGGCATCCGGCTGGCCCTGCGCCACCGCGCCACCGCCGGCAAACGTCCCCGCCAGCAGCGCAGCGGCCAATATCCCGTTGCGGCAGACGGGCCTGTGAAGAAATACCTGAAACAACTCGTAGGACGCCTTTTGCCAGCCAGCCTGATGGTTCTCGAACCGCTTAGATCACAAAGCAAGCCCCGGTATCAATCGCCCACCCCGCCGGCCTCCGGGTTTCGGCGAAAACGCGGCATTGCTGTAACATCAGGCCCCGCTCAGCAACTCTTGCGCGCCCCTTCCGCCCGCCGATACCCTTCGACCCAGCGGCTGATCACCGCCCGGGCGGCCTCTGCATCGCTGGCCACCAGCGCCTGGCGCAACCCGCGCAGGGCCGAGGCCACCTCGATCTCGCTCAGATGGTCTTCGCGGGCACAGAAAATCTTGGGGAACCGGGTGCCGATCAGATCCGGACTCAGCGTCAGCTCTTCCTCGATCTTCTCGCCGGGGCGCAGGCCGATGATCTCGATCTCGATATCGCCCTCCGGATTGTCCGCGTCGCGCACCGAGTAGCCGGCGCTTTCGATCACCTGGCGCGCCAGTTTCACGATCGGCACCGGCGCCCCCATGTCCAGCACGAAGATCTCGCCATCCCGCGCCTCCGCGCCCGCGGTCAGCACCAGTTGCACCGCCTCGCGGATGGTCATGAAGAACCGCTTGACCCGGGGATCGGTCACCGTCACCGGACCGCCACGGCTGATCTGGTCCTGAAACAGCGGCACCACCGAACCGCTGGATCCCAGCACGTTGCCGAACCGCACCATGGTGAACACGGTGTTCGGATGCCGTGTCGCCAGGTCCCGGACCACCAGTTCCGCCAATCGCTTGCTGGCGCCCATCACGTTGGTCGGGCGCACCGCCTTGTCCGAACTGATCAGGATGAACCGCTCGACCCCGACCTCCGCCGCCGCGCGCGCCAGCGTCTGGGTGCCAAAGACATTGTTGGCCAGCCCGGCCAGCGGATTGGCCTCGACCAGCGGCACGTGCTTGTAGGCGGCGGCATGCAGAACCACCTGCACCTCATGGCCGGCCAGCACCGTACGCACCTGCCTCGGATCCGTCACCGACCCCAAAAGCGGCACCAGTTCGATTCCGGTCCCCTCGACCAGCTGTTCCAGCTCCTGGTGCACCGTGTACAGCGCCAGTTCGCTCAGCTCGTACAGGATCACCTTGCGGGGCTGGCAGGCCAGCACCTGCCGGCACAGTTCCGAGCCGATCGATCCCCCGGCCCCCGAAACCAGAACCACGCGCCCGGTATAGCTGCCACTGGCCTCGCCCAACCCGCCATCCCGTGCCGCCCGGCCCAGGAAATTCTGCGGGGCCACCGGGGTCAGCTTGTCAACCAGCGCCTCTTCCCCGATCAGCTGCGCAAAGGACGGCAAGGCCTGCACCTCCAGCCCGACCTTTTGCAACCGGCGGGCGATCTGCGCCTGTTTCGGCTGGCCCAGCGACGGCATTGCCAACAGCACCCGGTCGATCTGGCGCTGCGCGACCAGTTCGGCGATCCGGGCCGGCGGAAACACCGGCAAGCCCACCAGCGTCATGCCCTGCAGGGAATTGTTGTCATCGACAAAGGCAACCGGATCGATCCCCTCATGGCTGCGCAACGCCTGCGCCAGCTGGGTGCCCGTGGTCCCCGCGCCATAGATCAACACCCGGCACCGCGGCTCCGCCCGGCGATAGATCGCATCCACGATCTGGTAGAGCACGGCGCGGCTGCTCACCAGGATGATGAAATAGCTGAGCCCGAAGATCACCTGGGTGCCCGACGTCTGGTCCAGCCCGGCCATCCAGGTCAACAGCGCCAGGGTCCCGGTCAGCACCGTGGCCAGGAATGCGGTCAATCCCACCGCATGCCCCTCGAACGCCTTCAGCTGAATGTTGGGAATCCCCAGCCACATGGACAGCGCCGCCGCCACCGCCATGAGATAAGGCAGGACAGGCAGGGTCTGGATCAGGGTCTGAACCGCAGTATCCGGAAGCACCTGCACCGTATAGGTGAACAGCAGCGCCAGCGGGATCAGCGCGAGATCGATCGCCAGGAACACATAGGCCTTCTGCCTGCGCGGCAAGGATCTGATCAGGTTCAACATTCAGCCGCAGTCTCCACGAGATTCACACCATGCCAAGTTCGTCTGAAATGCGCGTTTTTCCCAATGGGCCGCGAGGAACGGTTCATCGATAGATCTTTGACGATATCCACCATTACTACGACATCCCGCCGACAAGTCCAAACGCTCTTGCGCGGAATGCCGCCAAATCCACCCCGATTCCACCCCGAATGCACGCAAAACCGGCATCCAGCGACATGTCGTACAAAACCGTCCGGAGCCTTCGGCGAAATCCCCGCTGTCGGCAGCGTTACATGAGCCAGGTCTTCACATGCATTTCCTGCGGCCGGCACATGCAACCGCCGATTGCCGCCCCCTGCCCTTCATCTTTGTGAAAATACTCCGGGGGAGACGCCCGCAGGGCGGCGGGGGCAGCGCCCCCCGCACGATTTCGGCACGGCGGCGCGAAAGATGTTTTCGCTCCCGCGCGAAATCCTCTAGGTAAGACCAACCTCAATCCGGGTCACGATCATGTCCCCTGTTTCCTTCCCCTCCCGCGACCCATCTTCGGGCCTCGCGGCGCTGCGCGACGGCATCACGTCCGGCGACCTCGCCGAACGGATCGATTTTGCCCCCGGGGTCGCGCTGATTGCCGATCCGCCGCTGGGCATCGGCGGCACCTGGCATTCGCCCGCCGGGCGATTGCTGGAACTGGACATCGCGATGACCGGAGCCGGCGACTGGATCGCCCTGCACCTGGCGCTCGACCTGCCGGATCTGTCCGGCATCGCCTTTGTCGGCCTTGGCTGTACCGGCGCGGGTCCCGAGCAACAGATCATCCGCCCCTGCCTGCGTTCGGGCCTCGATGAGGGCGGTTTCGTCGATTGCTTTCTCGATCGGCACATCCTGGTGCAAACAGACCCCGTTCCGCATGTGGACGCGCTGCACGTGCCCACCTGCCGCACCCTGCCTGAAACCGCGCCGTGGCGGGAATTGCTGCTGTTCCTGCCCACCGAGCCGCTGCGCTGGCACCTGCACGACCTGCGGATCCTCGCCGCATGACACTGACCATCGCCATCCCGGTTCACGATGACGAACCCTACCTGCTCAGGCTTCTGCAGCGCCTCTCCACGCTGGACTGCACCGACCGGCTGGTGGTGGTCGATGACGGCTCGGAGACCCCGCTGGATCACGGCGCGCTCTGCACCGCCGCCGCGATGCCCCCCGACCGGCTGACCCTGCTGCGCCATGACAGCCCGCTGGGCCCCGGCCCCGCCCGCAACGCCGCCCTCGCCCATGCGGACAGCGATCATCTGCTCTATCTCGATGCCGACGACCTGCCGACACGGGAACTGCCACCCCTGCTGGCGGATCTCGCGGACAAGACCTTCGATTTCTGCATCTTCCGGCATCACGATACCCGCTCCGAGATCGAGCGCCGCTGGGGGCCGGAACCGCTGGACTGCCGCCTGTGGCGCGCGGCCGGCACCGATATCGGGGCGCTGAGCCCGGTCGGCCCCGCCGCCGCCGCCGCGCTGGTGCAGACCGCGAATTATCCCTGGAACAAGATCTATCGCACGGAGTTCCTGCGCAGCCATGGCATCGGTTGCGCCGACCTCGCGGTGCACGAGGATATCGAACTGCACTGGCGCAGCTTTCTCGCCGCCGATCGCATCCTGGCCAGCGACCGGGTTGCCGTCATTCATTTCGTGACCCCCAGGGGCAACCGGCTGACCAACCGCCTTGGCGCCGAGCGGCTCGAGGTCTTTACCTCGCTTGATCGCATCGCCGGGGACATCGCCGCGCGCCAGGCCGACCCCCTGCCCTTCATGCTGTTCGTGCTGGGGCTGATCGGCTGGATCCACGGCCACCTGCTCCCCGAGCTGCGCCCCCCCTTCGCCAGCCGCGCCCGCGACTGGCTGGCCCGCCATGTCGATCCCGCCCTCTACCCGGCGATCGATGCGGCCCGGCCCGGAATCCGGGCCGATATCGACCGGTTGCTCGATCCCGGCCCTGCCGGTTGAGGCAGCCATTGCCCCCTGCCGCGCGATTGCCTAGAAGGCGCGGGAAAGCTCACAAAAGATGGATTTCCGAGAATGAGTGACCTGAAAAGCCTGATGGGCGTTTCCATGCACAAGGCCGGAAGTTCGGTCACCAACGGAATACTCAAGACCTTCAGCCAGGCCTGCGGCTACGAGATCGACGATATCTCGATCGCCGCCGGGCAATCGGACAAGCCCGCGCCCGAGGTCTTTGTCGCGGCGCAGGACCAGATGAAGCCCACCGGAGTCTATTACGGCATGGCCCGCGGTCCCTATGTCAAGGACATGCCCGCGCTTGCCGGCCTGCGCCTGGTCGTGCAATTGCGCGATCCGCGCGACTGCATCACCTCGGCCTATTTCTCCTATTCCAAGAGCCACGTGCCCCCCAAGGATCCCGAGCAACTCAGGAAATTCGAAGCCCGCCGCGAGAGATTGCAGCAAAAGACCATTGACGATTTTGCGCAGGCCAATGCCAGGAATTATCGCATGCGCATGAAGGTGCTTTCCGACCTGCTGGCCGACCACCCGGATGCGCTGGTGCTGAAATACGAGGAAATGGTCACCGATACCGACACCTGGATGAACCGGATCGCGGCCTTCCTGAACATCCCGATGACCGACGATCTGCGCGCGAAACTGGCGGAACAGGGCGATTTCTCGACCAGCGGCGAAGACGTCAGCAAGCACAAGCGCCAGGTCACGCCGGGCGATCACGCGCGCAAGCTGGCACCGGAAACCGTCGCCGAGCTGAACCGGGTTCTGGGCCCGGTGATGGACCGCTTCGACTACCACGTCTGACCGCCCTGCGGTGGCACCCTACAGCGGCGCCACGAAAAACGCCGGGGCCCGCGTGCCCGCCTGCACATGGCCCAGGAACCCGCGCGCCGTATCCAGCGCCTCGCGGATGGTCACATCCATGTCCAGATAGCGATAGGTGCCCAGGCGCCCGACAAAACTGACCCCCTCGGTCTGTTCGGCAAGCGCCACATACTCTCCGAGCAACGCCCTCTCGGCCACCTGCCGGATCGGGTAATAGGGGATGTCATCCGGTTCGCAGGCGCGGGAAAACTCGCGGTAACAGACCGATCCTTCATGGGTTTCCCACGGGGCGAAATGCTTGTGCTCGGTGATCCGCGTATAGGGCACGCGCTCTTCGCCGTAATTCATCACCGCGCAGCCCTGGTAATCGCCGTCATAGGTGAACCGCTCGAAATCCAGCGTGCGATAGCCCAGCCGGCCCAGCTCGTAATCGAACCAGCCGTCCAGCGGCCCGGAATAGAACACGTGGTCATACTCCCCGGCCTGCGAGCGGTCGAAAACGGTCTCCAGGCGCACCTTCAGACCCGGATGATCGAGGATCCGTTCGATCATCGCGGTATAGCCGTGCTCGGGCATGCCCTGGAACCTGTGAAAGAAGTAATTGTCGTCATAGTTGAACCGCACCGGCAGGCGCTTGAGGATGCTGGCGGGCAGTTGCGACGGCTGCACGCCCCATTGCTTGACGGTGTAACCCCTGAAGAACGCCTCGTAGAGATCCTTGCCGACGAAACGCATGGCCTGCTCCTCGAAGGTCTGCGGATCGGCGATCGAGGTATCGGCCTGTTCGTTCGCGATGAAATCCCGCGCTTCATCCGGGCGCATGGTGCGCCCGAAGAACTGGTTGATCGTATGCAGGTTCACCGGCAGCGAATAGACCGCGCCGCCGGTCGTCGCCTTGACCCGGTTGCGATAGGGCAGAAAGGTTTCGTAGCCGTTGACGTAATCCCAGACCTCGGCATCGTCGGTGTGAAAGATGTGCGGCCCGTAGACATGCACCATGACCCCGGTATCGGGATCGCGTTCGGTATGGCAGTTGCCGCCGACATGCGCGCGGCTGTCCACCACGGTGACATCATGCCCGGCCTCGGCCAGATGCCGGCCGATCACCGCCCCGGACAGACCCGCGCCCACCATCAGATATTTTCCCATAACGCTCGCGCCCCTGCCCTTCCGGTTGATTCCTGCCCGCGTTAAAGACAAATCCGGCCGGTATCGCAATGGCACCCAACACGGGAATTGTCTTGCCCTGTACAATCGCCTAAGGACGGCGCAACCGCAGGAAACCCCAGGTAGACCGATGATCACGCCTCCCCGCAAGACCCTGATCTTCCATATCGGGGACCACAAGACCGGCTCGACTTCGATTCAATATGCCTTTGCCAAACGTCAGGTCGAACTGCAGGGGTACAGCGTCTTTTATCCTGCCAGGATAGCCAGCAATGCGCTGCGAGACCAATGTCTGGAATATGGCGCGGCTGAAACCGCCGAGGCCCGGCAAAAGGCCGCGCAGCCACTGAAGCAGCTTGCCGGGCAGGTTCGCGACTCCGGCGCCGACTTCACCGTCATATCCGCAGAGGCGCTGGAACGCGTTCCCGCCGCCCTGTTGCGCAAGATCATCGACACCTTCTTTGCGGACTCCGCCCGCGACATCCGGGTCATCGCCTATGTGCGTCCCCATGCCGGCCGGATCATCTCGACCTTTGCAGAGCGCACGAAGGTCGGGGTTCCGCATACGCTGAAATCGACATTGGAAGACTTTGCCGAAAACCGGAAAAAGGATTCCGAGATCATATACCTGCCGCGGTTCTCTGCCTGGCGCAAATATTTCGGCGACCGCTTCATGCTGCGCCCGATGATCCGCAAGCACCTGCACGGCGGCGACGTGGTGCATGATTTCGTCCATCACGCCTTTGGCGGCATACCGTTCGAGCTGGCCGGCACCGGCCAGGCCAATGAATCGCTCTGTCTCGAAGACCTGATGCGGTTGAAGGTCCTGCAATCCCAACTCAAGGCCCCGCGTCTGCTGCGCCTGATGGTCGGTTGGGAAATGTACCGTTTGATCGGCCATCTGCCGCCGCCGCCGGCACGTACGAAACTGCAATTGCACCGCAGCCTGGCGGAAGACATCCGCGATACCTACATGCAGGACGCCCGCAACATGGACCGCGCCTTCTTTGGCGGCGACCCCCTGCTTGAAAACGACCTCGACAACGCCGTGGCCAAGGCGCTCGGTGAACCGCAATCCACCGATCCGGCCGATCACCTCTCTGTATCGGAACTGCGCTCGCTGGAGATCATGTCGCAGATGATTTCGGGCCTGCTGGAACAAAAGGATGTGGATTGGGCTGCTTTCCTGCACGCAAAGCGTGTCCGGGATGTCCAGAAAGGCCGCAAGGCAGCAAAATGACTCTTTCCAACAACGGACTTTGCCACAGGCCATGAAAGTCATCATCTTCTTTGGCCACCACAAGGTCGGCTCCACCGCGTTGCAGGCCTTTTTCGCCCGCAATCATCTGGACCTGCTGCGGCGGGGCATCCTCTACCCTTCCGTCGAAGTCGAAGGGCTGGCCCAGGCGCTGGCCGGGGCCCTCGATCCGGACCGTCCACCGGCGCTGGAACAGATGAACGTACGTGAACCGCATAACGCGCTGGCCTTCCGGATGCTGGCCCAGGCCACCGGCGGCAAACCCCCGGCCTGGCACGGCAACCTGCCCGGTGTCCCCCAGATGATCCGGGCGCTGCGCCTGCAGGTCGAATATCTCAGGCCCCATACCGTCATCCTCTGCTCCGAGGTGATGTCGAATTTCGGATCGAACCACCCCAATCTGATCGACACCCTGAAAAGCATCTTTCCCGAAGCGGAACACGAACTCTACTGTGTCCTGCGCCGGCCCGACGAATACCTGGTGTCCTGGCACGCCCAGAGATTGCGCTTTGGCGAAAAGGTCAGCGCGCTCAGCGACAAGGCCGCCCGCAACTATTTTCCCAGCATCCATTTCGACTACAAGCGGCTGCTGTCCCCCTGGGTCGAACGGTTCGCAGACTCGAAGATCCACCTGCGCAACTATGCCGACGTGCTGGCCGCCGGCGGGTCGACCGAAGATTTCCTCTCCCAGTGCGATATCGGGTTTCCGGGCGACCTGATCCCGACGGGCCGGGCCAATACCAGCCTGCCGCGCGCGGCGATGGAACTGGCCCGGCGGGGCAACCACGAGCTGCCCCCAAAACAGGCCCGCGCCCTGTGCCAGTACCTGCTTGAACATGGCGCGCGGCTGAACCCCGTGAAAAACGCCGATGTCGAGATGTTCGGCGCCGACCTGCGCGCGGATATCGCCAGGCACTTTGCCCCGGTACAGGATTACCTGAGCACATTGACCGGCCAGCCGTTCTTTGCCGATATGGATGAGCTGACCGAACCGCGCCCGATCGCCGAGGCGCTGGCCAACGCGCAGCTGCTTGAACGGCTCGCCCCTTCCGACCTGCCCGACCCGGCCCTGCGCGACTATGTCGCCGGGCTGCATCGCGAGCTCGCGGCCTGACCCGCACCAAATACACAGAAGGCGCCCCATGATCACCCTGCAAAAGCTGACCTTTCCCGAGCCCGGCATCTGTACCGAACACGAGCTCTATTTCCGGCCGCGCGGCGTACTCGGCTTTTCCCAGTCCGCTGGCGAGATCTGGCTGAACCAGGGCGGCCAGCTGCTGCTGGACAGCTATTTCAACATGCTCAACATCGGCAAATGGCATGCCGGCTGCACGCTGGACGGGCTTTTTGCCGAAGTGACCGGGCACGGGCGTATCGAACTGCGCGCCCTCCAGGCGATCCCCGGACAGTCCTGGGAAACCCTTGCCTGCGAAGTGATCACGCTCGCCCCCGGCGTGCCCGGCCGGATCGACCTGTCGCATTACACCGAACGGTCGGTGCGCGGGCTGATCTATCTCGAGATCAAGGCGCTGGAAGAAGGCGGCGCAACGATCACCGGCGGCCGCTTTGCCACGGATACCCGTCTGGCCATCCCGCCCCGGCTGGCGGTCAGCATCACCACCTTCCGCCGCGAAAACGAGGTCCGTCGCACCGTGGCCCGGTTGCAGGAGTTTCTGGCCGGCTACGAATTCGGCGGCAACGTGCATGTGCAGGTGGTGGATAACGGGCAGAGCGCCGAGATCCCCGAGACCGGCAAGGTCACCCCGGTCGACAACCCCAATTACGGCGGCGCCGGCGGTTTCGCCCGTGGCCTGCTCGAAGCCGAGCGCGGCGGCTTTACCCATTGCCTGTTCATGGATGACGACGCCTCGTTCCACATGGAGAACATCGCCCGCACCTATGCCTTTCTCGCGCTGTCGCGGGACCCGGCCAACGCGGTCGCCGGCGCGATGATCAACAACACCCACAAATGGGCGATGTGGGAAAACGGCGCGCTGTTCGACGGCTCCTGCCAGCCGATGTTCTGCGGCGTCGACCTGCGCAACCGGGATGCGGTGTTCCAGATGGAAAACGACTCCGCGACACTGAAACCGCCAACGCTCTATGGCGGCTGGTGGTTCTTTGCCTTCGCCATCGACCGGGTCAGACACCACCCCTTCCCGTTCTTCGTGCGCGGCGATGACATCTCGTTCTCGCTGATGAACGATTTCAACATCACCACGCTGAACGGCGTGGTGTCTTTCCAGGACGATTTCTCGGAAAAGGAAAGCCCGCAGACCCTGTATCTCGACCTGCGCAATCACCTGATCCATCACATGGTGTCGGACAAGCTGGCACGCAGCCCGCTGGGCACCGCCAAGATCGCGATCCGCTTTATCATGCGCAGCCTGTTGCGCTTCCATTACGAGTCCGCGCGGGCGCAATTGCTGTCCTGGCAGGACGTGATGGAAGGCCCCGGCTTCTTTGACGAGAATATCGACATGGCCGCCCGCCGTGCCACCATCAAGGAGATGACAGGAACCGAGACCTGGCGCGATCTCACCCCCGAGGACAGGATGGAACGGCGCAAGCGGACCCTGAGATCACGCAGCCGCCGCCAGCGGCTCGGCCTCTGGACCCTGAACGGCCATCTCGTGCCGTTCTCGGCACGCCGCTGGGACCGGATCGTCCTGGAGATCGGCCAGCGCGGCATCGTGTTTCCCGCCTTCGGGGCCGCGCGGATCACCTATCTGAACACCGCCGCCGACAAGGGCTATACCGTCAGCCAGTCCAAGCGGCAGTTCTTTGCGATCGCCTGGCAGATGACCAGGACGCTGAGGCGCTTTACCCGTGATTACGAGGCGCTGAAACAGCAGTATCGCGACGGGTATGACGCCATGACCACCCGCGGATACTGGCAGGACAAGCTGGCCCTGCCCCCGGAAGAACCGGACACATTCCAGAAACCGATTGTTTCGCGCGCGAAACAGGTCTCTGCAAGCCACTGAAAACAAGGCACACCCGGCAACGGGGCGGTCCGGTCAGCCCAGGATCGCCTCATGCATGGCGATGGCCTCGTCCAGATTGTCGAAATACTGCATCTGGCCGTTTTCCAGCACGATCCCGGAATCGCAGAACTGGCGCAGCTGGTTCATGCTGTGGCTGACCATGATGGCGCTGGAATATTTCATCCGCTCGACGAACACCGCCCGGCTCTTGCGCTTGAACACCGCGTCCCCCACGGCGGTGACCTCATCCACCAGGTAGGTGTCGAAATGGATGCCCATCGACGCCCCGAAGGTCAGCCGCGAGCGCATGCCGCTGGAATAGCTGCGCACCGGCATGTGAAAGGATTTCCCCAGCTCCGAGAAATCCTCGACGAAATTCATCAGCTCCTGCGTGTCCACCCCGTAGATCCGGGCGATGAAGCGCACGTTCTGCGCCCCGGTCAGCTCGGGATGGAACGAGCCGCCGAACCCCACCGGCCAGGACAGGGTGCCGTCGCTGACGATCCGGCCGGAATCCGGGTTCATGGTGCCCGCGATCATCTTGAGCAGGGTCGATTTCCCGGCCCCGTTCCGCCCCAGAAGCGCCAGCGACCGCCCGGTCGGCAGGGTCAGGTTCAGATTGTCGATCACCAGCTTGCGTTCGCCCTTGATGCGAAAGCTCTTGGTCAGGTTCTCGAACCTGATCACGACGGTTGCCCCGGATCGGAATATGGCATGGCCCTGCCCGTCATGCCGCCCTAGCTCCGGTCGCGGATGCTGTAATAGATCAGCGCCAGGATCGACCAGATCAACAGCAGGAACAGTGCCGTCAGCGCCGTCAGCACCTCGCGCTGCGGATATTCCGGCTCGGTCGCCAGGGTCGGGCGGATATAGGTCGCCAGGTAGCGGCTCTGCCGCGCCGCATCGGCACGGGCCAGTTCCAGCGCCGTCAGCGCCGCGCGATAGGTCTGTTCGGCATATTCGCGATCCACGGTCAGGCTCTCGAACTCGGCGATCAGGGTCGGGTAATCCTCGCCCACCGCCCCCGTGTCGGTGTTGTCGCTGGCAAAGGTCTGGCGCTCGATCATGATGCGGTCGCGGATCACGTCGATGCGCTGCAATGCCTTGGTCAGGCGCGGGTCGTTGCTGTTGGTGGTACCGCTCAACAGGTCATATTCGATCAGCGCCTCGGCCAGCTGTTGCTGCAGGTTGTTCATCACCCCCATCCGGCCCTGGATATCGGCCTCGGGGTCGACGATCTTGGTGCGGGTGCGGAACCGGGTCAGCGCCTCGCGCGCCGCCTTGAGCCGCGCCACCGACTGGTCCAGGTCGGCACGGGCATAGCGCATCGCATCCTCGCGCGCCTGGTTGTTCAGCGCGTTGATCCGGTCCTGGCTCTGGCTCACGATCGCCCGGGTGATCGCCTGCGCGGTTTGGGCGTCAAAGGCCTGCACCTGCACCTCGATCAGCCCGGTGGCGGAATCAAACGAGATCCCCAGGATGCGCTGCCAGTACCACACCAGATCCTCGACCGTGGCATCCGGCCACAGCGCAAAGGCCCAGTCCCGCGGCCAGGCCTGGCTGTAATGGGCGCGCAGGTCGACGATCCCGTCCACCAGTTCGACCATCTCCTGGCTCTGGATGAACTCGTAGAGAATGTCGCTGTCGCTGGCGGTGGTGCCCCCGGTGAACTGCGCCAGCCCGCCCAGAAGCTCGGTGGCGCCGCCGCTTTCCTGGCTGCGCACGGTGAACCCCGCGGTCGAGGCATATTGATCCTCGGCATGGCTCCAGAGGTAATAGGCCACCACCGCCAGCGGGATCACCACCATCAGGAGAAAGCTGCTCAGAAGCCCCCAGTGCCGGTTGCGCATCCGGGCCGGTCCGGCGATCGGCTGGACCTGCACCACCGGAGCGGGGCCCGCGCGGCCGCCGCCCTTGCCGCCCTTGCCGCCGCCCTTGCCGGGCTTGCCACCGCCCTTGCCGGATCTGCCGGCTCCGGTGCTCTGAACCGGCGCCGGTTCACTCACCGCTTCGCCGGTCTCCGCAGCGCTGTCGGTTTTCTGGTCCATGCCTGCCACCCCGCCCGAAGCCGTTTGTATCTTTCCCGGATTTCTTACATATTCGGGTGCACAAACACCAGTATCAGAACGCTTTTTCATGTCCGTCCTGCCGCCTGCCCAACCTTCTGCGACCACCGCGCGCCCGGCCCCGGCCCTGAAGCCGGCGGGGCATCGCCGCTTTGCCGCCGGACGCACCATCATGGCGCTGATCCTGCGCGAGATGTCGACCCGCTATGGCCGTACCCCCGGCGGTTATGTCTGGTCGATCCTCGAACCACTGGCCGCAATCCTGTTTCTCAGCGTCGGGTTTTCGCTGGTGATGCGCTCGCCCTCGCTGGGCACCAGCTTCCTGCTGTTCTACGCCACCGGCTACATGCCGTTCCATCTCTACCAGAGCCTCGCGGGCAGCATTGCCGCCGCCATCCGGTTTTCGCGGCCGCTGCTGCAATATCCCGCCGTCACCTGGCTGGACTCGGTGTTCGCGCGATTCCTGCTCAACAGCCTGACCGGGATCCTGGTCACCACCCTGCTGCTGACCGGGATCATTTCGGTCATCGACGCCCATACCACGCTGAACCTGCCGCCCATCGTCGAGGCGATCGGCATGGCGATGCTGCTGGGGGCGGGGGTCGGCACGGTGAACTGCGCGATCAGCGGCCTGTTCCCGCTCTGGGAAGTGATCTGGTCGATCCTCACCCGGCCGCTGTTCATCGCCTCGGGGATCTTCTTTCTCTATGACACCATGCCCCCGCTGGCGCAAAAGATACTCTGGTACAACCCGCTGGTCCATATCGTCGGGCGGATGCGTTCGGGATTTTACCCCACCTATTCCGCGCCCTATGTGGAACCGCTCTTCGTGCTGGGGGTCAGCCTGACGCTGCTGGCCGCAGGGCTGCTGCTGCTGGGGCGCTATCACCGCGACATCCTGAACCTCTGACGTCCCTGCCCCGTTGTCGCCGCGCGCTTCAGGGCCGCCTGTTCATCCGCACCGCCAGGCTGCGCAGCGCATATTGGCTGAAATGCCAGGCCGAACGGGGCCGCGACAATCCCAGATGCCCCCGGCAGGCGCTCCAATAGGCCCCGGCCGCGCGGCGCTTGTCGGCACTGGCCCCATCCGCATGTACCCGGTAACTGGCCAGCGTCTCGGGCAGACCGATCACCGGCAGGCGCCGCGCGGCGCAGGTTCTGAGAATATCCGCCCAGAGACAGAAATCCTCGGGCACCACCCCCACCGGCATCGGCAGGCGTCCCAGTTGCGCCCGATCATACACAGCGGTCAGACAGCCGATCACCAGCCGCCGGTCCAGCAGCTCGGCAAACCCGGCCCTTGCCGGCACCCGCTGGCGGCGCAACAGATGCCCCGCCGCGTCGACAATGTCATACGCGGTCCAGGAAAACGCCGCCCTGCTCCGCTGCATGGCGCCGATCTGGACCGAGAGCTTGCGCGGATGCCACAGGTCGTCGCAATCGAGGAACGCGATGTAACGCCCCCGCGCCACCGCGATCGCGGCATTGCGGGTGGCCGCCGGGCAGGGCAGGTTTTCCTGCGCCAGAAACCGGATCCTGGGATCGCGCCCGGCCGCGCGCCTTGCGATCTCGGGGCCCGCGTCATCCGACATGTTGTCCACGATCAGATGCTCGTAATTCGTCATCTGCTGCGCCTGCACCGAGGCAATGTGATCGGCCAGGAAAGCCGCGCCGTTGAACAGCGGCGTCACGATGCTGACGGCGGGGGTCATGCCCCGGCCTCCGCCAGCGCCCGGATCTCCGCATGGGACACGTCCAGCCGCCCCGCCAGCCCGTCGCGCACCGCGCGGCGCATCAACCGCAGGAAGGCGCGGCGCTGACCCGGATGATGACGCACCTTGGCCAGCCATTTCGGCAGGATCAGCAGGCAGGCGGGCCAGAACCGCCAGCCCCCCGCACGGCGATAGAACAGCAGCAGGTTGCGATGGTAATAATAGATCTTCCACAGCGGCTGGAACCGGCGGCCGTCAAAGGTGGAACAATCATGTTCGAACCGCACCGAGGGATCGAACCCGATCCGTCCGCCGGCCTGGCTCAGCGCCAGGGTGAACAACCCGTCATCGCCATAGACGAACAGCCGCCCATCCGGATAGCCCACCCGCGCGATCGCCGCGCGCGACACGAACAGGCCGACAAAGGTGGCCGCATCCACCGCGATCGCCGGCCCCGCGTAATCCTCGGCGGTGACATGCACACGCCCGCCGAACGGGTTGTAGGAGGGCCGGTTGACCGGGCAGAGCGCGCCATCGGGGAAATACACCGCCGCCGCCACGGCATCCCAGCGGGTGTCGGGCAGGGCGTGAAACGCCGCCAGCGCTCCGGGGGCAGGGCGGGCGTCATCATCCATCAGCACCAGCCAGGCCGGATCGAACCGCGTCACCGCCCACCGCATACCGGCCTCGAACCCGCCGGCGCCACCGCGATTGTCGGGCAGGGCCAGAACATGCAGGCGCGGATCCTCCTGTCGGGCCAGCCATTCGGCGGTGCCGTCGCTGCTGGCATTCTCGACCACCACCACCGCGTCGAGATCGGCGGGCGATGCGGCCAGCAGCCGCGCAAGTGTCACCTGCAACTTGGCAAGGCGGTCATGGGTGACCACCACCGCCACCAGCCGGCAGCCCTGTTCCTGATCCCGATCCGTGGTCACTTTCGCTCCCGCCTGTCTGTCATGCGGCTATCCACAAATCCCGCGCCCGTGTCAAACCGTGTGTCAAACCGCGTGTCGAACACAGCGCCGCCGGTTGGCAAAATCAATGTTTCGCAGCATCTGGATCCTGTCTTTTCAATGGCTTGCAGAGATTTGTTTCGCGCGCGAAACAATCAACTATTGGAATATGTACAGCATTACCGGGACGACAGCCAATCCTGCAGCGCCGCAAAGAAACCGGCATTCACCCCGCCTCCGGTCAACTCGATGCGTCCGGCCTCTTCATCGAACCGCGCGGTAATGCGGCTCTCGGCGAGCCGACGGGCGATCGAGTCGCTGTCCAGCCCGCTGAGCCGGGGGCGCAGGGCAGGAGAGGGTGGCGTCTCGGGCGCCTCGGGAATGGTCTCGTCCTTTTGCGCGCGGGTCCAGTCGCGCAGCACCGCGGCCAGCATCTTCAGCTCGGCCTCGGCGGTCTCCGGCGGGAACTCCCTGAGCCGGGCCCCGAGCCTGGAGGCGAAACCGTGATCCTCCTGCAGCGCACGGGCCAGCCCCAGCCCCAGCTTTTCGGGAATCGCGGCGGGAAACCGGAGCACCCGGTCGAGCGGCTCGACCAGGGTCAGGAAAGAGCCGATCTTGGAACGGCGCGACCGGCTGACCGAGCCGAACAGGCCCCGCAGGGCCGCGCGCGGGGTGGGATAGACCCCTTCATGCACCGCGCGCAGGGCGATGCGGCCTTTTTCATAGAGGCTGAGCGCGGCGCGGATCTCGTTTTCCTCGACCATTGCCACATAGGCCTCCTGCGCATCCGCCGGGCTGATGATCCGGGCCTGCACCGTGGCAAAGCGCGGGTCCTGACCGGCCGCATGCAGATGGCGCAGGGCGCGCAGCCGCCGCCACCCCGAGATCAGCCCGTACTCCGCCGCGCCCCGGGGCGCGGGCAGGGCGACAACCTCGATCGGGGTCTGCTGGCCGCGCGCCCGCAGCGAAGCCAGCAGCGCCTCCATGTCCTCGTCATCCGCCCGGATCATGCGGTCCCGCACCAGGTGGGTGTCGTCCACCGCCTCCAGAGGCAGGGCCTCGATCATCCGCCCCTCGGCGCGGGCGGTGCGCAGCGTGTCGGAGAGCTCCGCCAGCGCCGCATTGGCGCTGGTCTCGCCCGCCACCTGCGCGATCGGCGCCGGCGACAGCAGCCCGGACGCGCCGGTCGCCGGATCTGCCTGCAGAAACCCGTCCTGTGCCGGGGTCAGTCGTTTGCGTTTGGCCATGTCGGGTCCCCCTATTGCGCCGGTTCCGCCTGTCGTGCCGCCAGTTCCTCGCGTCGCCAGATGCCCAGCAACAGCCGTTTGAAGGCGGCATAGGTGGCGTCAAAGGTTTCCCGGCCCCGTGCATAGGTCTCGCGGTTGAAATCCCGGTAATCCGCCTCGTAGATGCCCGAGACCTGCTCGCCGGCCTGCCCGATCAGCGCGGTGAAATCCTGCCGGTGCGGCGACAGGGTCTGGCCCAGATAGGCCTGCATCAGCGCCGAAAGCTCGCCCTGTTGTGCCGCGTCATAGCGGGTGATGACCGCGCGGACCGCATCCCATTCGAACCCCATCTCGGGACGGCCAAGGGCGCGGGCGGCGACGTTTTCGCCCTCTTCGATGCTGGCGAATGTGGAATGCAGCATGTCAAAGAACCGCCCGGTGGAGTCGAATTCCAGAAAGGACGCCCCCAGCGGCACCAGCAGGATATCCGCCGCCGCCAGGCCGTTGATCGTGAGATAGCCAAGGGCAGGGGGGGTGTCGATGAACACGAGGTCATAGGCCTTCAGCACCCCGTCGGCCTCGAGCCGGTCGGTCAAGGCATCCCAGAGCTTCCAGCCCCGCGCCGCCATCCGCCAGACCGGCACCTGGAATTCCGCCCAGTAGAGGTTCAGCTGTGCCCCGATCAGGTCGATATTCGGCCAGTGGGTGGGCTGGATCAGATCCTGTGCCCGGATATCGAGCGCCTCGGTCAGTGCCTCGTCCAGCGGCTGCGGCGCGTCGCCCCGGTCGAGCCGGCGCTGGTTGTCGGCGCGCAGGTATTCGCCATAGTGACGCGCCAGCAGCGGAAAGGCGGTCTGCCATTCGTCTTCGACCGTGCCGCCGAAGATCGAGGTCATCGATCCCTGGCTGTCCAGGTCGACGACCAGAACCTTGTACCCATCCAGCGCCGCCGACATCGCCAGATGCGCGGCGGTGCTGGTCTTGCCGACCCCGCCCTTGAAATTCGCCACCGCCACCAGCTTGGCCGGCAGCCCGTCGGGCCGGTAGGGACGATAATTCTTGGCCCGGGACCCCTGCGCGGCGAAATGCGCGCGCAGGCGCAGCACCTCGTCGAGGGTGAACCACTTGGCGCCGCCGGCGGTTTCGCTGGCCCCCTGCGGCAGGTCCGGGTTCTGTTTCAGCACCCGCCGGAAATGCGCCTGCGCCACCGGGATCAGGTAGCGGGTGATTTCCCAGGTCGAGAACAGGCGCAGCTGTTTCTGCCCTGCCTCGTTCAGCCCCCGGCTGGCCAGGTCGGCGCGTCCGCGGGTACAGGCGGCAGCCATCTGCGCAAAGCCGGCGGTGCCCGTAGGCGCGCCGATTTCGGCCAGCGCCACATCGGGATCGATGTTGAAATAGGGCGGGAGCCCGGGGGTCTCTTTTGCCATGATGCCTGCTCGATGTGCCGTGTTTTCGTCAGGATAGCACGAAACGCATGACATGGAAGAAAAACCGTCACAACACGCGATTTTCCCAGGCAATTCCGCGATTTGCCCGGGGCGGACCGGCCGGTCCGGAGGCGCGGCAACTTTTTTCGATCTGTTAGAGTCGTGTTATTCTTGTGTTACGGGATCTGCTGGGTGCGGGCAAATTATTGTTCACAAAGTATTTTTGGCGAAATTCTTGGTACAAGCCGACTCCGAACCCCCGAAAGAGCGACTCTGAAGCCACGTTCAGGCGATTCCGAACCCCCGTTGCCGTAGCCTGTGGATAACCCTAGGGTGAGTGTCATCGAAACCACGATAAAACGAGTCGGATACCGACCGAGAGTAGGGCCATGGGCAGGGCAGTGACAGCAGGCGGCGGAGGACTTCTTCCGGACCGGCACCGGCAGAGCGATTTCTTTCTCTGCGACATCTTCGACGCGATCCCGAAGGACGATATCGCCAGCATGGAACATCCGCTGTTCTCGCTGGCGACGCGTCCGGACCGGCGGATCCTGGAATATGAACACAATGCCACCCGGATCACGGTGACGCCCTCGGTGCGGGGGCTGGCGACGATCCATGACAAGGACATCCTGATCTTCTGCATCAGCCAGCTGATGGCGGCGCTCAATGCCGGGCGCCGGGTCAGCCGCACCCTGCACCTGAAGGCGCATGATCTTCTGGTGGCGACCAACCGCGAAACCTCGGGCGATTCCTATCGCCGGCTCAGGGATGCGTTCGAGCGCCTGGCGGGCACGCGGATCACCACCAACATCGTCACCGGCGAGACCGAGACCACCACCGGCTTCGGGCTGATCGAAAGTTGGGAGATCGTGCGCAAGACCCGGGGCGGGCGCATGGTCAGCGTGGCGGTGACCCTGTCGGATTGGCTCTACCGGGCGGTGCTGAGCAAATCGGTGCTGACCCTGAGCCGCGATTATTTCCGGCTCCGGAAACCGCTGGAGCGGCGGATCTACGAGCTGGCGCGCAAACATTGCGGGCGGCAGGCGGACTGGCAGGTGTCGGTGGACACGCTGCTCAAGAAATCCGGCAGCGCCAGCCCGCGCCGGGTGTTCCGCGCCATGCTGCGCGAGATGATCGCGGCGGGGCACCTGCCCGATTACCGGATGGAAGAACGCCCCGGCGACCTGATCCGGTTCAGCCAGCGTGACCCGGTGATCGATGTGCCGCCGCCGGTTCTGAACCCCGAAACGCTGGACGCGGCGCGCGCCCTGATGCCGGGGGCCGATGTGCATGCGCTCGCGGCGGAATGGCGCGGGGTCTGGGCCCGCACCGGCGCGCCGCGCCTGCGCAAGCCGGACGCGGCCTTCCTCGGCTGGGTCCGCAAACGGGCGGGGTAGGGGCGCAAAGCGCTCGCCTTCACGATGGAATTGTGCTGAAACCGCCTGCGTGGTTCATCGGTATTTCCAACGGGATAAAGAGTTTGACGTTTTTCGATGATATTGACCTGCGGGGCGCGGCTGGCGGGAGGCCCCCGTTTCGCGCGTGTTGGCGGGTGACGCCTGTGGGCATCGTTGCTAAACCGGGCGCAGGTTTGAAAATGGTATGGTTTGAAAAGGTAAAGGGTGCATGCAGATAGAACAGACACCGTTGCCGGGCGTTCTTATCCTGACGCCCGCGCGGTTCGGCGATGAGCGGGGGTTCTTTTCGGAGAGCTGGAACCGCAAGCTGCTGGCCGGGCACGGGATCGACCTGGAGTTCGTGCAGGACAACCATTCGATGTCGGTGGCGGTGAACACGCTGCGCGGGCTGCATTTCCAGGCGCCGCCCCATGCCCAGGACAAGCTGGTGCGCTGCGGGCAGGGGGCGCTGTTTGATGTGGCGGTGGATATCCGCAAGGGCTCGCCCACCTACGGGCAGTGGTTCGGCACCGAGCTGACGGCCGAGAACGGCCGGCAATTGCTGGTGCCGCGCGGTTTCCTGCACGGGTTTGCCACGCGCACCGAACGCACCGAGATCATCTATAAATGCACCGATTTCTATGCGCCCGAGGCCGATGGCGCGGTGCATTGGGACAGTTGCGGCATCGACTGGGGCCTGAGCGGTCCGCCGGTCCTGTCGGGCAAGGATGCCGCCGCGGGGACGCTGGCGGATTTCGACAGCCCTTTCGTATGGGAAGAATGATGGCATGAAACTGGTGGTAACGGGCGGCGCGGGGTTCATCGGATCGGCGGTGGTACGGCAGGCGGTGGGGCAGGGGCACCGGGTGGTGAACCTCGATGCGCTGACCTATGCGGCCTGTCTTGACAACGTGGCCAGTGTCGCGGACTCGGCGAATTACAGCTTTGTGCAGGCCGACATCCGTGATCGCGCGGCACTGGATGCGGTCTTTGCCGAACATGCGCCGGACGCGGTGATGCACCTGGCGGCGGAATCCCATGTGGACCGTTCGATCGACGGGCCGGGCACGTTCATCGATACCAATGTCACCGGCACCTACACCCTGCTCGAAGCGGCGCGCCGTTTCTGGGTGGGGGCGGGACGTCCCGAAGGGTTCCGCTTTCATCACATCTCGACGGATGAAGTCTTTGGCAGCCTCGGCCCCGACCCGGAAACCGACGGGCAGTTCACCGAGGACACGCCCTATGATCCGCGCAGCCCCTATTCCGCCAGCAAGGCGGCGAGCGACCATCTGGTGCGCGCCTGGCACGAGACCTACGGGCTGCCCGTGGTGCTGACCAATTGCTCGAACAATTACGGCCCCTATCATTTCCCGGAAAAGCTGGTGCCGGTGGTGATCCTGAACGCGCTGGCGGGCAAGCCGATCCCGGTCTATGGCGCGGGCGAGAATGTGCGCGACTGGCTCTATGTCGAGGATCACGCCGATGCGCTCCTGACGGTGCTGCAAAAGGGCGCGCTGGGGCGCAGCTACAATATCGGCGGCGAGAACGAGGCCAGGAACATCGATCTGGTGCGGATGATCTGCGCCATCCTCGATGAAAAACGTCCCGCCGGGCGGCCCTATGGCGAACAGATCACCTTTGTCACCGACCGCCCGGGCCATGATCTGCGCTATGCGATCGACCCCACGCGCATTCGCGAAGAACTGGGCTGGCGGCCCTCGGTGACATTGCAGCAGGGTCTGGAAAAGACCGTGCAATGGTATCTGGACAATGAAAGCTGGTGGCGCGCATTGCAGGATCGCGCGGGGGTCGGGCAGCGGCTCGGAACCGGCACATGATCCTGGTTTTCGGCAAGACCGGGCAGGTGGCGCGGGAACTGGCGGCGCGGGCGGATGTGACCTGCCTGGGGCGCGACGCGGCGGATCTGGCGGATCCGGAGGCCTGTGCGGCGGCGATCCGGGCGCGGGCCCCCGCGGCGGTGATCAATGCCGCCGCCTTTACCGCGGTGGACGCCGCCGAAGAGCACGAGGCCGAGGCCACCGTGATCAATGGCGACAGTCCCGGCGCGATGGCGCGGCAATGCGCGGCCCTTGGCCTGCCCTTTGTCCAGATCTCGACCGACTACGTGTTTGACGGCAGCGGCGACACCCCGTGGCGTCCGGGCGATGCGACCGGCCCGCTGGGGGCCTATGGGCGCAGCAAGCTGGCCGGCGAGCGGGCGGTGGCCGGGGCCGGGGGCACATGGGCGGTGTTGCGGACCTCCTGGGTGGTTTCGGCCCATGGCAGCAATTTCGTCAAGACCATGCTGCGGCTGGGGGCCGAGCGCGAGGCGCTGACCGTGGTGGCCGACCAGATCGGTGGCCCGACCCCGGCGCGCGACATTGCCGCCGCCTGTCTGAAGATGGTCGAAACCCTTGCGTCAGAGCCTGACAAACGCGGTCTCTATCATTTCGCGGGCGCCCCCGATGTCAGCTGGGCCGGGTTTGCCCGGACGATCATGGCGCAGGGCGGGCGGGACTGTACCATCACCGATATCCCGAGCAGCGATTATCCGACCCCGGCGGTACGCCCGGCCAATTCGCGGCTGGACTGTTCCGGATTCGAGACCGCTTTCGACATGAAACGGCCCGATTGGCGTGATGGATTGGCAGCGATACTGAACGATCTTGGAGAGACCTGATTTCATGAGCACACGCAAAGGCATCATTCTGGCCGGTGGGTCGGGGACGCGGCTCTATCCGATCACCATGGGGGTCAGCAAACAGCTGTTGCCGATCTATGACAAGCCGATGGTCTATTACCCGCTATCGGCCCTGATGCTGGCGGGGATCCGCGAGATCGCGATCATCACCACGCCGCAGGACCAGGCCCAGTTCCAGCGCACCCTCGGCGATGGCAGCCAGTGGGGCGTGTCGCTGAGCTATGTCGCGCAACCCAGCCCGGACGGGCTGGCGCAGGCCTATATCCTGGCCGAGGATTTCCTGGCCGGGGCCCCCAGTGCCATGGTGCTGGGCGACAACATCTTCTTTGGCCACGGCCTGCCGGACCTGATGGCGCGGGCCGACGCGCAGGAGCAGGGCGGCACGGTGTTCGGCTATCACGTGGCCGATCCCGAACGGTACGGCGTGGTGGCCTTCGATCCGGATGGCGCGGTGCAGGAGATCATCGAAAAACCCGCCGTGCCGCCATCGAACTACGCGGTGACCGGGCTGTATTTCCTGGATGGCACGGCGCCCGCGCGGGCCCGCGAGGTGCGCCCCTCGGCGCGGGGCGAGCTTGAGATCACCTCGCTGCTGGGCATGTACCTGGCGGACGGGCTGCTCAAGGTGGAGACCATGGGGCGGGGCTATGCCTGGCTCGATACCGGCACCCATGCATCCCTGCTGGACGCGGGCAATTTCGTGCGCACGCTCGAGGAACGGCAGGGGCTGCAGGCCGGCTGCCCCGAAGAGATCGCCCATGGCCGGGGATGGATCAGCGACGCGGACCTGGCCGCACGGGCCGAGATGTTCGCCAAGAACACCTATGGCGCCTATCTGGCGGGGTTGTTGAGGTAAACAGCCCCCCGGCAACAGCCTCTATAGCATTTCGCGATAAACCTGAATCACCTGACGCTGCCTGAAATCAAAGATTTCAACGCGTTAGGTGATATCAGATGTTTCAAGCTAATCGCGAAACGCTTTAGATATTCCCGGCGGCGCTGAAGACGCCGAAGAAGTTGCCGATGACGTTGGAGACGGTCAGCGCGTCGTTGATCGGGGATTCGGTGGCCATGACCAGGTCGTCCGGGTTGATCTGGAAACGCCGGGCCGAGAACAGCCCGTCCGCGGTGGTCAGATCGAGGCTGAACACCACCCGGCTCTGGCGCGGGCCGCGCACGCCGGCGCGGGAGGCCGAGGCGGGGTATTCGCGCAGGACCAGCAACCCTTTGGGATCGGCCTTGTTGTCCTGGAAGCCACCCATGATCGCCACCGCGTCCATCGCCGACACCTCGTCCTTGGTAAAGAGATGCAGATCCTCCTTGCCGGTTGCGCCGAAGGACAGGAAATAGCGCTCGTCCTCTTCCAGGAACACCCGGTCGCCGCCCCGCAGCAGGGTGTCCAGCGAGGGATTGTTCAGCAGCTTGTCGACCGAAGTGCCATAGATGCGCCCGCCGCGCATCAGCCGGATCTGCGGATTGTTCAGGTTCGAGCTGATGCCGCCCCCCGCCGAGATCAGCCCCAGCACCGAATAGTTGCGGTCGGGCATCGGGTAGGTGCCCGGTTGCAGCACGCCGGAGACCAGGTCGACCGAATTGTTGCGCCCTTCGGTCATCGACAGCTGCACCTGTGCGGAGGGCACGATCATTTCGAACGAGGTCTGCAATTCCTCGCGCGCCAGGTCCGGGGTCAGGCCGATGACGCTGACATTGCCCACATAGGGCATGAAGATCGACCCGTTGCTGGCGACCTCGACATCGGTCAGCTGGATTTCCTTCTGCTCGGTCGTGGTCAGCAGCGAGTTGTCCGAACTGTCCCAGATGCGGATATTCAGCGAGTCTCCGGGCTGGATGATCTGGCTGCGCGCGCCCTGGCTGGCCGAGAGCCAGCCCAGATGTTCCTGTTTGCCGGTGGCGGGCCATTGCGCCACCGTCGGCAGAAAGGCCCGGGTCACCGAGTAGAGCGCGAAACCGGCGGTTTCCTGGTTTGCTTCTTTCAGGATTTCCTCGCTGGCCGGGGCGCCGCCGGGCAGGCGGGAACAGCTGCTCAGGGCAGAAACCAGCGCCAGCGCTACAAAAATCTTGGAAAGCATGCTCATGTGCAAGGGGCCTGTCATCAATGTTCAGGGCTGGTGATTGTCGGCCCGCAAAATACTGTTACAGGAAAACCGGTCAACTGTGCGAGGGGGCAGATGCAGTTTCCCAGGACATTCGTAATGGGCGCAACGGGTCGGATCGGCATGATCCTGCGCAAATACTGGGATGAGCCGACGATTTCGTGGCAGGCCCGGACGCCGCAATCCGGCGGGGGCTGGGTGGTTCTGGACCCCCTGGGGGATCCCGGGGCGCTGGCGCGGGCGGCCGGGGGATGCGCTGCGATTCTCTGTCTGGCCGGGGTTGTGCCGGGCCGGGCGGGGGCAGGGGCGCCCGGGGCGATGGCCGGCAATATCGCCCTGGCCGAGGCCGCCCTGCGCGCAGCAGAACCGGGCGCGCGGGTATTGCTGGCCTCGTCCGCGGCGGTCTACGGGGCCAGGCCGGGCCTGTTGCGCGAAGACGATGTGCCGGCGCCCCTGTCGGAATACGGCCGCGCCAAGGCCGACATGGAACGGCGCGGCGCGGAGCTGGGTGCTGCGCGGGATGTCGCGGTGAGCGCGCTGCGCATCGGAAACGTGGCCGGGGTCGATGCCATCCTGGGCGGCTGGCGTCCGGGGTTCCGGCTCGATCGTTTTGCCGATGGCTGTACGCCCCGGCGCAGTTACATCGGTGTGCAGACCCTGGCCCGGGTGTTGCGTGATCTGATCGTTGCCCCGGACCTGCCCGGCGTTCTGAACATCGCGGCACCGGGGGCGATCGGGATGGGCGATCTGCTGGATGCCGCCAATCTGGACTGGACGCCGCGCCGCGCACCCGATACCGCCATTGCCGAAGTCCGGCTCTGTACCGACAGGCTCGTGCGGCTCACCGGTTTCGGGGCCGCCGAGAGCACGCCGGCGGCAATGGTTGAACAATGGCGGGAAACAGGCTCTGGCACAGGGTCGGAAGACATCAGGGGCGGAAGGCATTAGGGTGACACGCGCAAGATGACCTGGCAAAAGCGTATCCTGGATCTGGTCTTTGCCAGCCTGCTGGCGATCATTCTCGGGCCGGTGCTGATCGTGCTGCTGATCTGGTTGCTGCTCCGGGAGGGGCGGCCGCTGTTCTACGTGGCCGAGCGGATGAAGGAGGTGGACCGGCCCTTCATGCTGTGGAAGCTGCGCACGATGACGGCGGTCGAATCCGATACCGGTGTCTCCGGCGGCAACAAGGCGGCCCGGATCACCGCCACCGGGGCCTGGCTGCGGGCGCGGCGGCTGGACGAGTTGCCACAGCTCTGGAACATCATCCGGGGGGACCTGAGCTTTGTCGGTCCGCGCCCGCCCTTGCGGCAATATGCCGAGGCCTATCCCGAGCTCTACCGCGAGGTGCTGAAATCGCGCCCCGGCGTCACCGGGCTGGCCAGCATCGTTTATCACCGGCACGAGGATGCCCTGCTGGCGCGCTGCACCACGCCGGAAGAGACCGACTCGGTTTACCGGCGCATCTGCATTCCCGCAAAGGCCCGGCTGGACCTGATCTACCAGCGGCATCAATGCATCTGCTATGATTTCGACCTGGTGTTCCAGACCATCGGCAACCTGTTTCGCCGGAACAGGACCGGCAAACGGTGATCCGGGTCTTTACCACCGGGCGGCATGCGCATCGCTCGCCCCTGCGCTATCCGGCGCTGGCGGACCTGTTCCGGGGCGAGATCGAGCGGGTGGAGCGCCCGGAGCAGGCCGATCTGCATGTCTTTGCCCATAGTGTCGATATTGCCGAGGCGCCCCATGCGGTGGTGGCGGACTGGCGGCGGCGCCGCCGGCCGGTGGTGCTGCTGTCGGAAGAGCCGTTCTGGGACACGATCTGGACCCGTCGGCCGCTGGAGCGGCATCTCTGCCTGAACACCGGGTTCGGGGCGCTGCCGGTGGTGCAGCTGAGCCATGCGACGAGTGCGATTTTCCGGTTCCGCGAGCTGCCC
Source organism: Sedimentitalea sp. XS_ASV28 (assembly GCF_041224545.1). Lineage (NCBI taxonomy): Bacteria > Pseudomonadati > Pseudomonadota > Alphaproteobacteria > Rhodobacterales > Paracoccaceae > Sedimentitalea > Sedimentitalea sp. XS_ASV28. The sequence continues at coordinate 30,228 of NZ_JBGFGP010000173.1, forward strand.
TATTACCTGTTGACCAACAATCGCTTTGCCAATGCCTATCGGTGGCGGTTCGCGCGCAATGCCCGCCGTGGCGCGGGATATTGGCGCGCGCATTTCGCAGAGCACGAGGCCGGTCTGACCTTCATGTTCGAACGCCGCCCCGGCGCGCAGCATGACGTGGCATGGCCGGAGGGCGATATTGTCGGCCTCTGCGCCTGGCGGACCCGGCTGGCCGAAAGCTGCACCGGTGAAACCGTGCAGCGGCTGGGCAGGAGCTGGCAGGGCGGGGCCAGCCGGTTCGAGCTCGCCGACTGGCATTTTGACAAGCTGATGCGGCTGGACGGGGCGACCGGCACGCTGGCGGCGATCGAGAACACCCACCAGCCGGATTACCTGACCGAAAAGCTGTTTGATGCCTTTGCCTGTGGCGCGCGGCCGCTTGGCTATGCGGGGCCGGCGCATGGGGTGCACCGGCTGGGCCTGCCCGGCGCATCCTGGCTGAACCTGCACGGGCTGACGCCCGCGGAGGCGGCGGCCCGGCTGCGCGGGCCCTTTGCCGATGCGGCGTTCATCGCGGCCTTTCACGCAGCCCAGATGCAGCTTGCGGCGCTGTTTGCCGATGCCGGGGCATGGGTGCGCGAACGCCGGCGGCTGAAGGCCGAATTGCTGGACGAATTCGCCGCCCTGCTGGAGAGCCCGCGGGATATCGTGCCCGATGACCGTCCCCCCGAACCGTCACCGGAACCGGCACGGGGGGCGCCCCTCTTGTGACAGGGGGCAAACCATATTATCGCAGAACACAATCGCGAGGTGAGCATTCAACATGACCAAGACAGCATTGATTACCGGGGTGACCGGGCAGGACGGTTCCTATCTGGCGGAATTTCTTCTGGAAAAGGGATATGAGGTCCACGGCATCAAGCGTCGGGCCTCGTTGTTCAACACCGACCGGGTGGATCATATCTACGAGGATCCCCACGTGGATCACGCCCGGTTCCAGCTGCATTACGGCGACCTGTCGGACACCTCGAACCTGACCCGGATCATCCAGCAGGTGCAGCCCGACGAGGTTTACAATCTTGGCGCGCAATCCCACGTGGCGGTCAGCTTTGAAGCGCCGGAATACACCGCCGATGTCGATGCCATCGGCACCCTGCGCCTGCTCGAAGCGATCCGCTTCCTGGGGCTCGAGAAAAAGACCCGGTTCTACCAGGCCTCGACCTCGGAACTCTACGGGCTGGTGCAGGAGACCCCGCAAAAGGAGACCACGCCCTTCTACCCGCGCTCTCCCTATGCGGTGGCAAAGCTCTATTCCTACTGGATCACGGTCAATTACCGCGAGGCCTACGGTATGTATGCCTGCAACGGCATCCTGTTCAACCACGAGAGCCCGCGCCGCGGCGAGACCTTCGTGACCCGCAAGATCACCCGTGGCCTGGCCAATATCGCACAGGGGCTGGAGCCCTGTCTCTACATGGGCAATATCGACGCCCTGCGCGACTGGGGCCATGCCAGGGATTATGTCCGCATGCAGTGGATGATGCTGCAACAGGACGTGGCCGAGGATTTCGTCATCGCCACCGGCGTACAGTACAGCGTGCGCGAATTCATCACCTGGTCGGCGGCCGAACTGGGGATCACCCTGCGCTTCGAGGGCGAAGGGGTCGACGAGGTGGCGATTGTCGAGGCGATCGAGGGCGACAGTGCGGCGGCCCTGGCGCCGGGCGATGTGATCATGCGTATCGATCCGCGTTATTTCCGTCCGGCCGAGGTGGAAACCCTGCTGGGCGATCCGTCCAGGGCCAAGGCGCGGCTGGGCTGGGTGCCCGAGATCACCGCGCAGCAGATGTGCGCCGAAATGGTGGCCCGGGATCTGGAAGCCGCCCGGCGGACCGCCCTGTTGCGCAGCCACGGCTATCAGGTGGCGCATTCGGTGGAAAGCTGACCGGGCCGGATACGGAGACATGCGGGATCGGAATCGAAGTCGGGGGGCCATGACATGACGCTTGTAATCCTGAACCTGTCCGGGCTGGACGAGGCAGGGTGGCGGCCCTGGTTCGAAGCGGTTCTGCCCGGTGAAGGCGATTGGCAGCTGGCCGGGGATCCCGATGATCCGCCGCCGGCGGACAGGTATGTGCTGATCTATGACGCACCGGATACGCGGGTTCTGCGCGGTCTGCGCGCCGGCGCGCCGTTTGAAGAGATCATCGCCGACTGGCGCGGTTACGCCCGCCAGATCCTGGCCCGCTGGCGCAAGGCGCGCCGCAGTCTCTACCTGGTCGATGCCGATGCCTTTGCCGCCGCGCCCGAGATGCTGGCCGAAAGCCTTGGCCGCTGGCTGGGACGCGACATGGGACCGGCCCCGGTCGTCGATCATGCGGCGGATGCGGAGCCGCTGGCCCTGCTGGCCGCGCAGGCGGCGCATGGGCTGGACCCGCTGCGCCGGCTGGCGGATGAGCTCGAGGTTGCCGGCATGTCCCCGCGGCTGGCCCGGCAGGGCAGCATGCCGGAACTCACCGCGGTTTACGGGATCTTGCGGGAACAGGCGGCGGCGCTGGACAGCCGGTCCGATCACGCGAAACAGCTGGCCAGGGCCGAGGCCGAGGCCAAATCTGCCCAGCAGGACAAGGCCAGGGCGCAGCACGAGGCAAAGGCGCTGGCTGCAAAGCTCGGGCAGGCGGCGGAAAAGGCGACTGCCGCAGAGGCGCTGTTTCACGAAGAGGTTGCGTTGTTGCAGCAACAGCTGGTCACCGTGCAGCAGGCGCTGGAGCGGGAATATCGCGACGGGCTGGCCTTGCGCAAGGAGGCAGACAGCGATCTTGACCGCGTCCGCCGGGCCGCCGAACTGGAAGAACTGCGCCTGTCGACGATGTTGCGCGAACAGGCGGAACAGATTGCCGCCCTGCTGGAAGGACAGCGGGCATTGACGACCCGGCTCGACCGCAGCCGCGAAGAGGTGGATGCGCTGATGGCCTCGACCTCGTGGCGGGTGACCGCGCCGCTGCGCCGGGCGCGGCTGGCCGTGGCCAAACCGACATGAGCGCCCCGGACATCCTGTATATCGGCTGCGGGCCGGATCCCGATATCGACCCCGAGGCCCGCGTGGTGCTGGTGGAACCCAGCCCGGACCATGTCCCGGTCATTCGCGGGCAGGTGCGCGGCATGGGTCGCCGGGTGCGGCTGATCCCTGCCGCGGTGGCCGCCGAGACCGGCAATGCGACGTTTCATATCTGCAATTTCGCGGATCTCTCGGGGCTGGACGTGCCGGCGCCGCTGTTCGAACTGATGCCGGGGCTGAAACAGGTGAAAACCGCGCAGGTCCAGACCCTGTCGGTGGCCGACCTGCTCGGGCAGGCCCGGATCCGCGAGGATGGTTATACATTGCGTTGCGCGGCTCCCGGGGTGGTGCCCTTGCTGTTGAACCAGCTGCTGGCTGACGGGGCGCTGGACCGGATCGGGGCGTTGTGGCTGACCGTGGGGGCCGAGCCGTTCCACGGGCCGGGCAGTGATGCGGCTTCGGTGATCGCGACCCTTCGGGCGCAGGGGTATCGGCTGCTGGCGCGCGAGGATGACGCGGATCCGGACTGGCCCTGCCTGAAATTCGAGCGGGACCCGGCGCTGGCAGAGCTGAGCCGGGCGCGGGATGCGGCCGAAGCGGCAAAGAGCGCGCTGGAAACCGAACGTGCCGGATTGCTGGCCCGGTTGCAGGAAAGCGAGGCGGCGCGCCAGGCCGCGGAAGCCGGGGCCGCCGCGATACGAGCCGATCTTGCCAATGTGCAGGACCGCGCCCGGACCGTGAACACCCAACGCGATCGTCTGGAGGCAGAGCTGGAGGCGGCCCGCGAGCAAGCGGCGCGGCTGCAAAGCGAGGCCGAAACCGCCGGGGAAAAGCTGAGGGCGGCACAGGAGGCCCGCGCCAGGGCCGAGGCGGAGCTGGAAGAGACCCGCACGGCCCATGCCGGGCTCAAGGCCCAACTGACCGAGATCACAACGCTGCAGTCGCGTGTAGAGGCCCTTGCCAAGGATCGGGACGTGCAGCGCGCGGCGGCGGAAACCGCCCGCGCCGACCTGGGCATGGCGCTGCGGATGCAGGCGATGGCGGCGGCGGATCTGAAGGATTTGCAGGATCGGCACGCGGCATTGAGCGCGACCAAGGAGCGGCAGGATGCCTTGCTGGGGCAACTGGCCCTGCAGCTGGGCGACGTGTCCGAGCACCTGCAACAGATCGAAGCGGCGCCCGGGAGCCCACGCCTGGAACGGGGCGCGGCAGCGAAAAAGGGCGACGCATGAGCGCCCCCGCCGACCCCGCGGCGCTGCTCGCCCGGATCGAGGAAGCCCGCGCGCTCCTGGACGATCACGACCATCAGAAGGCGCTGACCCCGCGCCTTGCCGATCCCCTGCCCAGCCTGATCCAGCAATGCCGCACCCTGGCCGAAGAGGCGAGCGAGGCCGAGGCGGAACCGGTGCGCTGCCTGCATCATTTCGCCTGTACCGGCGGCACGCTCATGGCCCGGTATCTCGCGGTCCAGCCCAATACCGTCCTGCTGAGCGAGATCGACCCGCTGAGCCTGCATCATATCGACGGTTCCCCGCCGCGCTTTGCGCCAACCGACCTGATCCGGCATTTGCGCTACAGTCCGCGCGGCATTTCCGAACAGGTGATCGGTGACGTGTTCCTGGCCGCGCTGGAGCCGCTTCTGTCCGATTGCCGGAGCCGGGGCCGCCGGTTGATCCTGCGCGATCACGCCCATTCGCAGTTCTGCCACAAGGATGCGCCCTATGAGCGCCCGACCCTGCGGGGCCTGCTGATGCGGCGCTATCCGGTGCGATCGGTGGTGACGGTGCGCCATCCGCTGGATGCCTACCTGTCGCTGGCCAACAATGACTGGCTGCATTTCACCCCGGATACGCTGGATGAATATGCCCGCCGTCATCTTGCGTTCCTTGACGCTCATGAGGGTGTCGGGATCGTGCGCTACGAGGATTTCCTGGCCGCGCCCGAACCGCATCTGCGCCACATCTGCGACCTGCTGGATGTGCCGTTTGCCGGGGTGCAGCCGGAGCTGGTTGCCCTGATGCCCCTGACCGGTGACAGCGGGCGCGGCGGGCACGGTCTCAGGAGCCGTCCGCGCCGCCCGGTGCCGCAGGACGTCGCCGAGGCGGCGCGCAGTTCGCAACGCTATATCGCGCTCTGCGACCGGCTGGGATATGATCCGGCGCCCGATGCCGCACCGGTGCCGCAGCCCTGACGTATCTCCCGGTTCAGCGACCGCGTGCGAGGATTTCCCTGTAGAGCCGCATCGGTTCGGGATTCTGTGCCAGCGCCTCTTCGACTTCGGCGCGCTGCTGCTGTTTCAGCGCCTCGCGCTTTTCGTTCGGGACCCCGACGCGTTCCGTGGCCTTGTCGCCGTGGCGGCGTGCTGCCCGGGTCCGCGCCAGTTCCTGCGCCCGCGCGCTGTCGCGTGCAAGGTCTTCGGAGAGCGGCAGCGGCTCGTCCAGAACCGCGTTGAGCCGGGTCAGGAGCGCGTTGAAATCATTCACTGTTTCCTCGAATTCCCCGAGGATGAAGGGCGTGTTCAACTGCAGGGTCCGGGAATAGAAGGTCACGTAGCGTTTCAGGCAGAACGGGACCGGACGCCCCGAGAAGATCTTGAAGGACAGGATGGCCGCGGCGGGATCCCGGATCAGCACGACGAGCGGGATTTTCTGGAGCGCACCCAGCCGCAGGTTCCGCACCGAATGGGTGTGGTGCCCCATGGGCGGGCGTTTGCGCCCGGCGGCGTCGCAGATCACGTTGATCATGTCGACGGAAAACGTGTTGGCGCTGCGCGGATAGCCCTCGATCACCAGCTTGCTTCTGGGTTGGCAGACCAGGTTGTGCATGTTCTTTTCCAGAAGCTTGGCACGGATTTCATCGGGGCTTGGCATCAGGCGTGACTTTCTTGCTGTACGGTCTGCACCTGCGGGATCGCCGCCGCGATCCGCAGGAATTGTGCGGCGACCTGGTCGGCGCGGTGGTCCTGGCGTATCCGGGACATGGCACCGGGGGGGGCGGGCAGCGCGGCGATCGTGGCCTGCAGGGTTTCGGCAAAGGCGTCGGGCGTATAGGCGCGGGCAATGCCGCCCATGCCGTAGGTTTCGGAAAACTCGGCACAGCCATGACCCGGTCCGACCACCGGTACACAGCCATAGGCCCCGGCCTCGACCAGGATGTTGGGCCAGTTGTCTTCATAGGAACAGCTGAGCACGATGTCGCTGGCGGCAAAGATGCCGACCAGCCGTGAATGATCGTTGATGCGCCCGTGCAGGACATGGGTCAGGCCGCTGGCATTCAGCCGGTCGACCAGTGTCGGATCGGCCTGGCCGACCACGTCGATCTGCACCCGGCGCCCGGCGGGCAGCCGCGCCCGCAGCGCCGCGAGACTGTCCAGCGCCAGCGGCATGCCCTTGCGCCGTTCGGCCAGCGAATCCGCGATCAGCAGGATACGGATGATATCGTCATCCGGGCGGCCGGCCCCGGTGTCCAGCGGTGCATAGGCGTTGCGCAGCACATGCGCCCGCTCGCCCGGGACGATGCCGCTGGCCACGGCCTCGTCGCGCAGGAACCGGCTGGGTGCGGCCAGGTGCACGTTGTCATGGGAAAAGATCGCCCGTTTCACGCGCAGGTTGACCGGGATGAAGCGCGCGTCGCACAGGCTGGACTCCACCTGCGGACAGCCCAGGCATCCGCGTGTCATCCCGCTGCAACCCGCCGGGTAATGGCAACCGCCGGTGAAGTAATGGTAGTCATGCAGCATGAACAGCATCCGCGTGCCGCGCGCCGCGAGGGTTTCCAGCTCTGCAAGCCCCAGCAGATACGAGGCCCAGTGCACGTTCACGATGTCATATCCCGAAAGCAGCCGGATCAGCCAGTCGCGGCGATAGCCCGGATATTCCACGGTGAAATGGGTGTCGGTGATCTGCCGGTTGCTCTTGCTGCCGAATGGCGCCACCTCTTCGGGAAGGAATCCGCCAAGCTCCTGCGCCGTCAGGAAATCCACGCTCAGCCCGCCCTGTGCATCCAGCGCCCGCGCCAGCCTGTGGGCGGCAATGCCCCCGCCGCCCGCGCCGGCGCTGGAAAGGATCGCGATCCGGGTCGCGCGACCGGCAATGGAGACCGTGTCGCGCATCAGACCGCCTCGATATCCAGATCCAGCAGCAGGGCCTGGTTTTTCTCGACCGTTTCGCGCAGCGCCGCGAGCTGGGCCTCCAGCACGTTGTCGCAGGGCGGCGGAGATGCCGGAGGGGGCGGGGCCGGGGTTGGGGCCGGGACGCTGGCGGCCTCGGCCTCGTTGAACAGGCCGACCAGGATATCCAGCGTCCTGCGGGCCTCGGCCATACCGCCGTGGCGGGCCTGTACCAGCGCCAGTTCGGTAATCGATTCCGCGCGCTTGTCGCGGGTCTTGCAGTCTTCGTGATAGACCGAATAGGCGATGTCGCGCGGCAGGTGCAGGAATGTGTATTTCGAGGCCATGCCCAGGAACAGATCCGCATCCATCGCGTAATGATGATCGAGCCTGACCGGGCCGGCCGCGTCCCAGGCCGCGCGGGTAAAGAACACGCTGGGCTGGATCAGGTGATGGGCGGCGTAATCCAGCAGGTAGGAAAAGGCGAGCTTTTCCGGCGAGAAGCGGAAATGGTGGATCGGGCTGAAATCCTTTTCGGTCATATAGGCATCGCCCACCACCACCTCGGTTCCCGGATTGTCGCGAAACGCCCGGCGCACCGCCACCAGCGTGTTGGGCAGGATGATGTCATCGCCGTTGAGCCAGTAGAGGATCGGCTGCGACGCCCGCTCATAGCCCTTGTTGATCGCGTCCGACTGGCCCTTGTCCTGTTCCATCACCACCACCGCAAGGATATCGCGGTAATGGTCGACGATCCGGGGCGTGTCATCGGTGCTGCCGCCATCCATCAAGATCAGTTCGACCCCGTTCAGATCCTGGCACATCAGGCTGCGCAGGGTCTTTTCCAGGAAGGCGGCGGAATTGTAGATCGGGATCACGATCGAGACGCCGGGCAGATCGTCCTCGGCGCGGTCGATGGCCAGCCCGTCCTCCCAGGGCAGGACGGAGTCGGCGCGGATCGGTTCAGGCAGCATGACGGACCCCTTGAACATGGGACAGGATTTCGCGCAGCAGCAAACGCTCGTCATCGCATTCGCAGCCTTGCACCAGATAGTTGAAGATACGGGGATTGAAAATGCCGTGCTCCACCAGCTCGGTTCCGAAGACCGAAGCGATCTCGAGCCGCAGCACCCCGGGGTTGTCCCCGTGCAAATCGCGCAGGTGGCGGATCGCCGCGCCGTGCAGGTTGCCCTCGGGATAGCGGGTGTGGACGGCGAGCGGGCCGGCTGCGGACAGGTCCCGGCATTCAAGGCAGAAGAGGATGGCCAGAAGGCGCTGGCTGAACCGGTGATGCGGATCCGGGTTGACCTCGAACAGCGCCCGCGCCCGGCCCGGATCGCAGACCCCGGCGGCCCGCGCCTCGGCAGCCAGATGCGCAATCGTACCGAGCCGGGTGACCCAGCTCTGGACCGGGCACAGCCGCAACAGCCGGTCGGCCAGCGCCATCGCCCCGGCATCGGGCAACATGGCAGGGCGGGGTGGGGCCAGGAACATCATCTGCGCCCGGGCGGCCTCTGGCGCGGTGCGGTCGCATTCCCGTTCGATCACCCGCTGAAAGATCGCGGCGGCTTCGGTCGGGTCCGTGCTCTCGACCCCGGCCAGCCGGCGCATGTCGGGCAGGTAATGGGCAAACTCGTCCATGCTGCTGTAGGTGGTCGGGTGGCGCTCATGCAGCAGCAGCCCGCTATCGGCAAAGCCGCCGCCGACCGACAGGATGAGCGCCCCCATCACGTAATCCCAGCCGATGATCCCGAAACACATGCGCCCGGCGCTGACGCAGTCATCGGTCCGGCTCAGCACCCGGGCCAGCGACGCGCGCGAGAACACGAAGGCGTCCAGCCCCCCGCGATAGGGCGACCGGTCTCCGAAACGCACGGTTTCGACGGCGGTGCAGTCTTCGCGGGTCAGCGCCACGGCCGGGACATGATCCAGCCAGTGCCCCAGCCCGGCGGCGCTGCGCATGGCCGGGAAAAGATCGGAATTCACCACCGCGACGGGCCCGGTTCCGGGCAGGCCCTGCAGACGGCGCATGGTGGCGCGGATCTGCGGCATCGGCTTGCCGTGAATCGCCTGCCCGGTCTCTTCCACAGGCAGGCGCAGGATGTCCGATTCGGTCAATCCGAGGTTGATCAGCCGCTCGGCCTCGTCATCGACATTGACGGTGAAGACATCGACACCAAGCGCTTTCCAGGCCGCGAAACAGCGTAACTGCGCGTCGATGCGGGAAAAAGGGTTCAGTGACGTGACTACTGTCACCACGGACTCTGACCAGGTCATCGTCAAACACACCCTTTGAACACATCCCGCCTCTCCGAAAGGCGACAGCCTGCGTTTACGATTTGCCCGGCGTGAAAGAAAGCCCCGCATCCGAGATTTTGCGGATTCCCACCGTTTTGCCGGGCCGGCTTGATTGTGCCGTCTCCGATTGCCGCCTAAAGAGGCATGATGACAAGGCGCGCAATCCTGCCGGCTCCGTGCGGGCAGGGCGGGCGACATAGCGAAAAGGCATAAAATGTCAGAAAAACAGGGCCCCGACAAAACCATCATCCTGCATATCGGTCTGCACAAGACCGGGACCAGCAGCATCCAGGCGACACTGAAGCACAATCAGGACGTGTTGCGGGATCGGGGTGTGCTCTATCCGGGGTTCCTGCCGCCCAACCATTCACAGTTCTTCATCAACGCCTTTTCCGAACGGGCCGAACATTACCATGCCAATCGTCGCCAGGGGCTGGACGCGGCGGCCATCGCGGAACGGGCCAGCGAGCAGATGGACCGGCTGGGGCGCGCGCTGTCGCGTTTCGGCGGCCCGACCGTCCTGCTCTCGGGCGAGGATGCCTGTACCCTGCAGGCGCCGGAAGTGACACAGGTCCGCAGCCGTCTGGATGCGCTGACCGGATCGGTCGGGGTGAACACCGCCTACCGGGTGCTGCTCTATACCCGCAACCCGGCGGCCTTTGTCTCGAGCGCCATGCAGGAAAACGTCAAGGGCAACGGCATGCGGCTGGAGGACAGCCGCGAGCTGCACATCCGCAACGCCGCCGGACGCTATCGGCGCATTTACGAGGCCTGGACCACGGCCTTTGGCGAGGACGCGGTGGAGTTCCGGTGTTTCGAAACCGCCTGCAAGGCGCCGGGCGGGCTGATCGGGGATTTCCTGGGCCGTATCGGGCTTGCGGATGACGGTATCGAGCATCAGCTGAGCAACGAGGGGATTTCCGACGAGGTCACCCAGTTCCTGTCCTCGCTCTACCTGCCCGGAAGCGGGGCAGGGCATGGCCGGTTGCAGGATTGCCAGACCCGGATCGACCTGACCCCGCAGGATCGCGACACGCTGTTTGCCCTGCGTGGCAGCAAGGGCGACCTGCTGTCGCTGGACGATCAGATCCGCACCTGGGATGCGGTCGCGGATGACATGCGGTTCCTGCAATCGCGCTTTGGCATCACCTATGAACGCCCGGAAGCCGGGCGCGTTGCCCGTAACGGGAAATTCGGCCCGGATTTCCTGCACGATCTGGCCCTCGCCCTGCCGCGCCTGTCCGCCCCGACCTGCGAGGCGCTGCTGCACTATCTGCTGACCCGGCCGGTCGACCCCCACTCTTCCACGGACACCAACGGGGCTCGCATCACATGAAACTGTCCCTTCATATCGGCACGCCGAAATCCGGAACCACCACGATCCAGCGGTTTCTCCAGCAGAACCGCGACCTGCTGCAGGCCAACGGGGTTTGTGTTCCGACATCGGCGGGTGTCAGCAACCAGCGGCGGCTGGCGGCGATGTTCCTGGACGATGATGTCGTGGACGATTTCTTTCGCCGCCTGAACCTGCAGGACCGGGAGAAACGCCTCGCCGCCAAACGTCAGTGGCGGACGGACCTGAGCGCCGAAATCGCGGCGCAACCCTGTTCACACGTGGTCATGTCATCCGAACACCTGCAAAGCCGCCTGCAGAACCCCGAAGGGATCCGCGCCCTTGCCCGATACCTGCGGGAACACTTCTCCGACATCCATATCATCCTCTATATCCGCGACCCTCTGGACACGCTCGTCTCACTCTATTCCTCGGCCGTGAAATCCGGCTCCACACTGGCGCAACTGCCACTGCCGCTGCCGCCGCTCTGGACCAACATCGCCGACCACAGGGCCACGATCCGGCGCTGGCAGGAAAACTTCTCTCCCGATGCTCTGAGGCTGCGGCTGTTTCAGAAGGACGATTTCCTGCATGGCGACCTGCTGAGCGATTTCATCGCCGCAGCGGACTTGCCCGAACTTGACTACGCGCGCCCCGAGCGGGCCAATGAATCGCTCGACCGGCTGGGCCTGGAACTGCTGCGCCGGCTGAACACGGATATCCCGGTGATCCTGCCCGATGGCACCACCAACCCGCTGCGCGGCAATATCAAGACGATGTTCGAGACACATTTCAACAGCGGCGCACCGTTCCGTCCCAATGCCGAAGCCGTGGCCGCCTATGACGCCGCCTTTGCCGATTCAAATGAATGGGTGCGACAGACGTTCTTTCCCGACCGCGCGCAGCTGTTCACCCCCAAAACCCGAACGGTGGCCACGAAAGAGGAACTGACCTCTGCGGATCTGGACGAGATGGCCGCCTTTGCCGCAGCCCTCTGGCGGCGGGATGGCAGGCGGGACGCGCGAAAGAAGAACCGGGCCTGACGCCGCTCAGCGCATCAGGACCGCTTCCATCCGCTCGATCCGGGCCTCGAAACTGTCGCCGGAAAAGAACAGGTGCAGTTCGGCCCCCCGGCTCTCCGCGATCTGCTCCTGCGGGATCGCGATATGACCCTGCAACAGATGCGCACCGCCCGAGGATGCCATGTGCTGATCCGCGAACACGTCGCGATAGCCTTCCTCCTTGAGCAGGCGCAGGCAGGGGCGGAAGGCGAACAGGCCATCGGACACCACCTGCAGGATCAGCCCCACGTAACGCCCGCTTTTCACCGCATCCAGGTCCAGCGAAAAAGAGAGCGAGACCCAGGGCGATTGCCCGGCGGTTTCCATCCGTAGCAGGAACCCGCCCTCGGTCGGGGCAAATCCCAGCCGTGCACCGGACTCGGGCTGGCTGGACAACCAAACATGCGGACCCAGTTCCTGGTGCGGGGCGGCAAGATCGACCGCGTCATGCCCGGCCAATGCGGCGAGGCGGGCATTTTCGGTCTCGAATGCGGGGGTGGGTGTGGTGCTCATGAGCGCCTTCTACTGGAGCCTTACCGCGCCGCCAAGACGTTTTTGACAGGTTCCGGACAGGCCGGTTCAGGGCGTTGCAAGCGCGGCCCGATCCAGTGTAGGCAGCGGCCATATCCCGGAAGGAAAACGCCCCATGAAGATATATGTTGCAGGACATCGTGGAATGGTCGGCGGAGCCATCTGCCGCCGGCTCGAAGCCCGTCGCGCGGCCGGCGAAGACATCGAGCTGATCACCCGCACCAGCGCCGACCTGGACCTGACCGACCAGGCACAGGTCGCCGGTTTCATGCAGGCCGAGCGCCCCGACCGGGTGATCCTCGCCGCCGCCAGGGTGGGCGGGATCGTCGCCAATAACAGCTATCCGGCACAGTTCATCTATGAAAACCTGATGATCGAATGCAACGTGATCCACCAGGCCCGGGCCGCCGGGGTCACGAAACTGCTGCAACTGGGCAGTTCCTGCATCTACCCCAAGCTGGCGGATCAGCCGATGGCCGAGGACGCGCTCCTGACCGGCACGCTCGAACCCACCAACGAACCCTATGCGATCGCCAAGATCGCCGGCATCAAGCTGTGTGAAAGCTACAACCGGCAATACGGCACCGATTACCGCAGCGTGATGCCCACCAACCTCTATGGTCCCGGCGACAATTTCCACCCGGAAAACTCGCATGTTCTGCCGGCCCTGATCCTGCGGTTTCACAAGGCGGTGGCCGAGGGGGCCGACGAGGTGGTGATCTGGGGTTCGGGCACGCCGATGCGCGAATTCCTGCATGTGGATGACATGGCGGCGGCCAGCCTCTTCGTGATGGACCTGGACGACGCCACCTATCAACGCGAAACTCAGCCGATGCTGAGCCATATCAATGTCGGTTCGGGCACCGATGTCACCATCCGCGAACTGGCGGAAACCGTGGCCCGCGTCACCGGCTTTACCGGAAAGCTGGTCTTTGACAGCTCCAAGCCCGACGGCGCGCCGCGCAAGCTGATGGATGTCAGCCGCCTGGACCGCCTGGGCTGGCGCGCCTCGATCCCCCTCGAACAGGGGATCTCCGACACCTATGACTGGTTCCTGTCCCGGCCCGCGGACGAACTGCGCGCGAAATAGCCCTCTGAGTCAGTCTTTCAAAGCCGGGCGTTGCGGAGCGGGTCAGGCCGCTTCTTTCAATCGGGTCAGACCCAGCGGCGCGAGGTAGGTTTCTGCAAGATCATCCTTGATCTGGTAGAGCGGGTCATCGAAATCGCGGATGTCGCGCGCGCGTTTGACCGTGCGGACGCCCTTCAACCGTTTGGCGTCCAGGCACCATTTGCCCACGAAAGCTTTCCATTAGGCCAACCCGTAGGGCAGGAACTCGGTCCAGCTTTCGACGCTGTCCTGGTTCCGTCCGTGATGCACCCGGAATTCGAAACAGGATTGCACGCTTTCCAGCGGGTGCCGGTACTGGATCAGGTATTGCACCCCGGGCGTCACCGCGCGGTCGGGCTTGTCATTCCACAGGCCGAAATCGTGGTCCTTGATGCAATTGGCATCCTCGATCCCGCGATCCCTGACCATGTGCACGGATTTGAACGTCATGTCCTTGCCGAAATAGGCTTGGCAGATGCTGCGCGGGGAGCGGGGTCACGGTGTGACGAAGTCGGGACGAGGGGTTTCTCCGGGTCTTTGGCATGTGCCTTTCTTGTGGGAGCGCCCATCGAACAGGCCAGCACGGCGCAGAGCGCCCGCCTGAAATACCTGCTTGAACCGGGCGTCATATTAGGCAGATATGCACAGGATACGCCGAGAGAGTTCAGGAGTTACACGTCCCGATGATCACACCCGTTCTGCTCTGTGGGGGCTCCGGCACCCGGTTGTGGCCGCTTTCGCGCAAAAGCTACCCAAAACAATTTGCCTCCCTGATCGGCGACTCCACCCTGTTCCAGGCCAGCGCGACCCGCCTGTCGGGGCCGGGTTTCGCGGCGCCGATGGTGCTGACCAATGCCGATTTCCGGTTTATCGTGACCGAGCAATTGACCGGGGCCGGTATTGATCCGGCGGCGATCCTGATCGAACCCGAAGGGCGCAACACCGCACCGGCGGTTCTGGCCGCGGCGCTGTGGCTGGAAAAAACCGACCCCGAAGCGCTGATGCTGGTGGCCCCCAGCGATCACGTCGTGCCCGACGCCGAGGCCTTTCGCGCAGCCGTAGAGGCCGGGACCGGCGCTGCCAGGGACGGGCAGCTGGTCACCTTCGGGATCAAGCCGACCCACGCGGAAACCGGCTATGGCTATCTCGAACTCACCGAGGATCCGGGCGATTTCTCGGCCCGGCCACTGGCCTTGTCCTGCTTCGTCGAAAAACCCGATGCCGGGCGCGCGCAAGAGATGCTGGCGGCGGGCAACTACCTGTGGAACGCCGGGATTTTCCTGTTCTCGGTTGCCGCCATTCTCAAGGCCTTCCGCACTCATGCCCCCGATCTGGTCGCCCCGGTGCAGGCCGCGGTTGAACAGGGCAAACCCGACCTGGGATTCCTGCGGCTGGCTCCCGAAGCCTGGGCGGAAGCGAAGGACATATCGATCGACTACGCCGTGATGGAACATGCCGACAACCTGTCGGTGGTACCTTTTGCCGCTGGCTGGTCGGATCTGGGCGGCTGGGACGCGGTCTGGCGCGAAACCGGTCCGGATGCGCGCGGAGTGGCGCTGTCCGGCCCCGCGACGGCGCTGGATTGCGACGATACCCTGCTGCGCAGCGAGGACGATGCGCTGGAAGTGGTTGGTATCGGACTGAAGAACATCATCGCGGTGGCGATGCCTGATGCCGTTCTCGTGGCCGATACATCCCGTGCACAGGATGTGAAACAGGCGGTTGCCGCGCTCAAGGCCAAACAGGCCAAACAGGCAGAGAGCTTCCCCAAGGATCACCGCCCCTGGGGCTGGTTCGAAAGCCTGGTGATCGGTGATCGCTTTCAGGTCAAGCGCATCGTCGTGCATCCCGGCGCTGCGTTGTCCCTGCAATCGCATCACCACCGCTCGGAACATTGGATCGTGGTGGAAGGCACCGCCCGGGTCACAGTGGATGATGACGTGAAACTGGTCACCGAAAACCAGTCGGTCTACATCCCGCTCGGTGCCGTGCACCGGATGGAGAACCCCGGCAAGGTCCCCATGGTGCTGATCGAAGTTCAGACCGGAACCTATCTGGGCGAAGATGACATCATCCGCTACGAAGACGTCTATTCCCGGGATTGAACCGGTACCCAGGGCCATGAGGGGCGCTGCCCCTCAAACTCCCCGGAGTATTTGACCAAAGATGAAAGTGCAGACCCCGGATCTTCATCTTTGTGAAAATACTCCGGGGGAGACGCCCGCAGGGCGGCGGGGGCAGCGCCCCCTGCCACGGTTCCCGGTCAGAACCACCTGCCGATCCATAGTTTGTCGCCATCGATCCTGGTGACCGTTCCCGCGAAGTCCGCGGGGGCCGTGGTGATCGGGGCATTGCTATTGGTACAGATCTGGGTTCCATCCGCCCAGCGGACGTAATCGCCATGTCCATTGCTGCCACGCTCGATCACCGCACCGGTTGGTGTTCCGCCGGTTTCACTCACTGGTCCCAGAAGTTCGCCCTGGGAGAAAACCGTGGACCACTCATCCCAATCGCCACCCACATAGCGGCGAAACCGGACCTTGCCGGGGCGGAAGGCGATCTGGCTGCGGGCGGCGCGGGCATGCTGCAGGTGGATCACGTGCCAGCCGCCGGCACCGTCCGGGGCACCATCGGCCCCGGCTCCCGGATTGAAATAGAAACCGCTTGCGGCGAGCGTGTCGAAATCCGTTGTCGGGATCAGTGTGCCGCCCAGTCCAAACGCACCCACCGTCAACAACGCCCCAACCGCCGTATCCTCGGCAGTGGCTTGCACGGCGGCACCGCCTGCCTTGCCTGAAATCCCGTCGAACCGCAGCGCCTCGATCCAGCCGGTCCCATCGCCTGACACCTTGATTGAGAAATCCGTTTCGCCGGCAAGACCCATCTCGGCATGTCCGGTCCAGTTCGACTGGAACAAAACCGAGGCGGTATCGCCCGCCCCCGCCTTGTTGATCTTCAGCCGGTGATCGGCGCCATCATGCGTGAGCAACGCCGCATCGGCAGAAACCGCCAGCCGGTTGGTGGCATCCGACGTGGTACCGACCCCGATCCCGGCCAGATTTTCCGTTTCCGCCTGCGGCAAGACCCAGGCCGCGCCGGTCCAGACACGCAGCTGCGCTTCTGTGCGCCCCCATGCGCGCCAGCCTTCCTGCGGCGTGATGAAATGCCAGGCCCCGTCCAGCCAGGCCGTCAGGGCATGGGCCTGTCCCGCCCAGGCAGCAACCGGGGTCGCCCCCAGGGCATATATTTCGCCATCTTCGGGGGCCGCCGGCGGGGTCACCGCGTCAAACTCCGTGACGCTCAGCTGCACGACGATGTCCAGCCGGCGCAGAGCCTCGTTATGGGTCACATGCTTCTGCGCCTGGCCGGGCAACAGAAAGGGCAGGGCGAGGATGGGTGAGGAATCCGGCATCCGGGTCTCCTGTGCTGGAACGGAACCTGCGCACCCTGCGGCAGCAAATCCCAAACCGGCGCTAACCCGGCGGGCGGTCGGTTCATAGCCTGTTTACACCGCATTCTAACCAATTTCCGCGGTTTGGCCGCAATTGCGCCCCGCCTCCCGACACCCCGTCCAGACAATCTCGGCGTGGGTTATGAGGTGGTGAGAGCGGATGACACTGCAACTGGTGGGTCGGATTGCAACCGGCGACAGTCTTCTTGATGAAGACCTGCGCGATATCGATATCTTCACGACCGGTGACAGCAACCTGCTGTTTGCCACCACCGGTCAGAACGGCGGCATCAGCGTCTGGTCCCTGTCGGCAAGCGGGGCATTGGCCCGCTTTGTGGACAGCGCGTATTTCTCGGTCTGGGGTATGGGCATCGGTGCCTTTGATGCGGTCAAGGTCGACGGCCAGGCCCAACTGATCCTGTCTGGCACAGGTGCGGGCAAGCTGATCCGCTATCGGTTTACCGACGCGGGCGCACTCTACAAGGCGGGCAAGATCGACCTGCCTGGCGATACGACCCAGAACCATGACGCGCTGACGACCGTCAACCTGACGGGGGGGCGCACGGCGCTATATACCGTGAACAGCGATACCGGTGTCCTGATCGGCTGGCTGTCGGTCGGGTATGGCGGGCTGGAGCGGGAAATCGGATTTTCGGCACCGGTCGCCGCGCTGGACACGCGCAATCCCGTGATGCTGACACAGGCCGAAGCCGGAGGCGTCCGATACCTGCTCGCCGCCGACAACAGCACATCCGGTGTGCGCAGCTACCGGATCGATGACGATACCGGCCGTCTGATCGAACGGGACAATTGCGGAACCGAGGAGGGGCTGGGAATTTCCCTGCCCACGGCGCTCGAAACCGTCACTGCCCATGACAAGACGTGGATCATCCTGGCCGCCGCAGGCAGTAAATCCCTCAGCGTGATGCGGCTGGCCGAGAATGGTACACTGATCCCCACCGACCACATCCTCGACACCCGCGCCACCCGCTTTGACGGCGTTACCGCGCTTGAGGTGATCGAGGCGGATGGCCATGTCTTTGTCCTGGCGGGCGGGTCGGATGACGGGATCAGCCTGTTCTACCTGCTGCCGGACGGGCATCTCGTGCATATGCAGACCGTGGTGCATGAGACCGGGCTGGGGCTGGAGAATATCACCGGGATCACCGCCACCCGCATCGGCGACGAACTCCAGGTCTTTGTCAGTTCCGGCACACAGGGCGGGCTGGCGCAATTCACGCTGCCCCTGGGGGCGCTCGGCACGGTGATCAAGGCCGGCGCGGGCGAAGACGACGACATTCCGCTTTGGGGGACCGAGGGCCAGGACCTGCTTCTGGCCGGTACCGGGCGGACCACGTTGCGGGGGCAGGCGGGGGACGACATTCTCGTATCCAATGCCAGCGGCGGCATTCTGACCGGTGATGCCGGGGCCGATATCTTCGTGCTGCATCCGACCACGAACAGACTGGTCATCACCGATTTTCAGCCCGGCATCGACCAGTTGGACCTGACCCGTTTTCCGATGCTGCGCAGCCTGGACCAGCTTGTCCCGATCTCCAGCGATAGCGGCCTGCTCCTGCGGTTTGGCGAGACCCTGATCGACATTCGCAGCCAGACCGGCAAGCCCCTGACCATCCAGGATATCTGGCCCGCCGGGCTGTCGACTCCTGACCGGATACACCTGCCCACGCCGGCCCCGACACCCGAGATCCGCGGCACCCGTGAGGCCGACAGGCTGACCGGCAGCACGCATGAC
>NZ_JBGFGP010000174.1:0-6457 GCF_041224545.1 Sedimentitalea sp. XS_ASV28
CGGACCAGGGCGACACGCTGCGCATGGGTCAGCTCGTCGGGCAGGGCCACGCGGACCTCGCGGGCGACCTGGCTGTTCTTGCGGGTCTCGGATTCCTCGACACGGTTCCACAGCTCGGATCGGTCACGGACCCAATCCGGCGCATGGTCCGGGGCGAGGATCTCGGTGTGATCGACACCGCCCCGCGCCGCATAATCGAAGGTCAGCCCGGTGCGGCGGTCTTCGATGCGCTCTGCCACGCGGTAGGCGGAAGCCGCCGTGGCGCTGCGGCCCTGACTGCGGGAAATCATCGTTGCGCGTAAATGATAGATCGCCATGTGAGGGCTGCACTTTGCTTAGGGGTTAAGGGGAAACGCCAGTCTCCCCTACCCACACAAACGCGCAGCGTTTGTATAAGTGGGCACTTCGTGTCTTGCTCTCTACATCTTTCGTAGCCTAAAAGCAACTTAGGACGGTGGAAAAGGAGACCAGAATGGCGCGGACAATAGATCAACAGATCGCCGAAGCGCAGGCAAAACTGGCTCGCCTGAAACAGCGCCAGAAGGCTAGTGAGACCCGGCGGAAAATCATCGTCGGGGCTATCGTGACGACTGCGGCTTTGAACGATCCGAAGATTGCCCGATGGATGGCTTCAACCCTGCGCAAGAACGCCACCCGTGAAGTCGATCAGAAAGAACTGGTCGGGCTGCTGGAAGATCTCGATCAGGTCGCGGCGAAGGCGGACCCGGCATGAGCAAGGATCCGTTCCAGATACTCGCCGATGAGCTGACCCTGATCCGCAAGGACATGGACCAGCTCCAGCGCACCAGCCTCGACAAGGACGAGGCGAAAAAGCTGAACCAGATCGTGACGGCAGCAGTCCTGAAAATGGCGAAGACGGCAGAGGATGCGCCGGGAGAAATTCAGGGCGCACTGGAAACGGACCGCGACCAGATGGCCCGCAGCGCCACACAAGCCGCTACAAGGGCCGCTGAGAGCGCCATGGCCGGAATCCGGCATGATCTCGACAATGAACGCGCAAAGCTCTCACAGGCCGCCGGAGAGGCCCGTAGAGAGGCATGGCGCTGGTTTGGCGGGTTCTGGGTGTGGTTGGCCTCCATGCTCGCCACAGGAGCCGTTATCGGAGCGCTGGCGATGGCATGGATTGCCGGGCGCGGTGATGCCCGAGAGTTCGGGCAGTTTCCAAGCATCTATTGCGGCACCGCAGGCGGGCAGGTGGTCGAACAAGACAACGGGTCCAGCTATTGCGCCATCTGGATCAACAGACCGGATCAGTGAAAATCACTCCGGCCATTCTTCGGGGGACCAGTCGCGCGATGTGTGGATCACACGGACAATCGCGATTTCTTCCGCGCCGCCCGTCTGCGTGATCGCATAGGCCACAACGTAGGGCAGACCTGTCACTGATTTCTCATAGGTGCCTGTCACCCGTCCGGGGCGCCCTATCGGCATGTCGCCAAGGGCCAGAGCCGTCTTGTCGAGGGCAGCGGCCACACGGCGGGCCGCTGACGGATTGTCGGTGGCGATGTAGGCAACCTGCTCGGCAAGATCGGTCAGTGCATCTTTCGACCAGCGAACGGGTCTGCTCACGCGGTGCCGCCCGCCGCTGCATCAATCACCTGCCGCAAGGACGCCATCGCGTCTTCATGGCTGACCGTCCGTCCGGTCTCCACGTCCGCAAGCCCGCGCTCGATGCCTTCGATGATCGCCAGCTCTCGGTCCACGTAGGTTTCCACCGCTTCTGCCGCCAGAAAGGATCGGCTGCGTCGTGTTCCGTCTGCCAATCTCCCCAGCTTCGCCTTGAGCTGCGGATCAAGTCGGATCGTCATTGTGGTGCTGGCCGTCATTTCATCACCTTCTAAGCATGTGTACATCTGAACACATACACTGTCTTAATGGTTTCGCAAAGAGGGGATCAGGGGAAACCCCTAGTGTTAATAGTGTTACCTACGGAGTAAGTTACGGGCCTGAAAATCACCAGTAACCCTATAGGTCTGAAAGGTAAAACTATCCACAGGGTTCCGAAAGGTGCGAATCTCGGTTCCGAAAGGTGCGAAGCGGCGACGGTTCCCGATAGTGCGAATTTATGGTTCCTGATAGTGTGAACTGCTGCTATAGCTTGGGCATGGCCTTGCTTCCCGATCGACACCCTCAAAAAGATTTCTTTATCCTCGACATCGCCGATGTCGTGCCGAAGGATGATACGGCGTCGATGGAACATCCGATGTTCTCGCTGGCAACGAAGCCAGACATGCGCCACCTGCACTACGAGGCCGGGGATGTTCGCCTAGAGATTACGCCGTCCTATAACGGCCTGCCGACCATCTTCGACAAGGACATTCTGATCTTCTGCATCAGCCAACTGATGCACATGAAAAACCGTGGCGAGAAGATCGGCAAGCGTGTCAGGTTCACGGGGCGGGAGCTTCTAGTCTCAACGAACAGGCCCACCAACAACCTTGGCTATCAACGCCTAGAGCAAGCTTTCAAACGCCTACGAGGGACAACCTTCAAAACGGACATTCGCACGGGAGACCGCATGGAAACCCGTGTTTTTGGCCTGATTGACGAAGGTGGATTTGTCATGCGTGAGGATGGTTCATGGCGGCTGGATTATTGCGAGGTGGTCCTGTCGGACTGGCTCATGCGGGCTATCGAGTCCGACCAGGTTGTCACGATCTCGAACGACTACTTCCGCCTACGCCGCCCGCTGGAACGCCGTCTCTACGAGATCGCGCGGAAACATTGTGGCAACCAGCCAAAATGGCATATCGGCCTTGCCAACCTTCAACGGAAGACTGGCAGCAATGCTCCTCTCAAGAAGTTCCGACTCAACCTTCGCCAGATCATTTTTGACGATCACACGCCTTTCTACCGGATCGAGCTGACGGGCGATGACCTCGTGATCTTCCGTCCCCGACATACGAAAACACAGGTCGCGCCTGCAATCACACTGCCTGACTGGGCCGAAGAAAAAGCCCGCGCTCTGGCACGGGAAAAGGGTCGGGATTACCATGCCCTTCGAGCTGATTGGCTGGCCTTTGCGCAGGCAGAAACGGCCAAAGGCAACCCGCCGAAAAATGCGGGTGCTGCATTCGTAGCCTATTGCGGAAAACAAAACAGCCTAAGATAGCGGCTACGATGCCTAGATACGCCGTTTCCTCGATGGTTTGCTTGATTCAGAAATTGTGGCACACTGGTCACGCTGACTGGTCATGACCAGTCAAGAAAACCAATAGTGACCATGAGGAAAACCGGACATGACCATGACACTGAATGAAGCGGCCAAGTCCTGTCGTAAGGCGAAGGGAACAGTCCTAAAAGCTATAAAGGAAGGGCGTTTAAGTGCGCCGAAGGATACTCAAGGACGATACGAGATTGATCCGTCAGAGTTGCATAGAGTGTTTCCACTGACCGCTACTGACCAGTCAGTAAAACCGGCACTGACCCCCACTCCTGACCACGAAAACCGCATTGAAATTGAACGGTTACGCGCCGAACTTAAAGCCGCAAACACCCTGTCTGAAAACATGGCTGAAACTGTGGCAGACCTTCGCGAACGCCTTGATCGTGAGGGCGAAGAACGCCGCAAGTTGACCGCAATGCTAACCGATCAGCGGGCGGGGCAGGGGGCAAAGCGTGGTTTGTTTGGATTCCTGCGATCAGTATAGCTATCGACATGCCACAAACCCGCCAAAACCTTCATAATTTTGGCAGGGTGTTTTGGAAGGCCCAAGCCATTGATCCGTTACAAAATGGTAAAGCCCTCCGCAAACGAGCGTTTGTGGAACGGTCTTGGATGGTTGCTATATGAACAATCTTGCCGTTGAGCCGGTAGTCGCCCTGCAAAAATCTTGTCTATGTGGTGCTCTTTTGCGAGGTAGTGAAAATGAACAAAAAAATTACACTGACTGCCCAAACCCTCCGCCGTGCCGATCTCGAAGGGATCAGCAAGTCAGGCGACATAGCACTGCTCGAAGACTGCGACCTGAGCGAGATGAACCTATCAGAAATTGATCTTTCAGGGTGGCATTTTGCGCGTTGCAGACTGGCTCGCACTTCTTTTAACGGTGCAAGGATTGATGAAACCAGCTTCACTGCCTGTCGAGCCGCAGGGGCAAGCTTTACTGGCTCCAACCTGCAGGAGGCAGTTATAGAAGGCGGAGACTTCAGCAACACGAATTTCAGGGGCGCCACCCTCACCCATACTAAAATTACCAACTGCAAAATGACTGGTTCCGACTTTACCGAGGCGAAGACATTGGGGCTTTCCATCGAAAGCGTGCTGCTGGTCCTTGCTGTTCTGCCGAGGCTTTCTTTTCGTAAAATGACCCTAAAGGAAGTTGATTTCAGCGAGGCCGACTTAAGAGGCTGCGATTTTAGGGACACTGTTTTTGAGGATTGCTCCCTTCGTGATGCCCACCTTCCAGAATGCAGGTTTGAGGGTGCCGATCTACGCAATGCTGATTTAGGTGGCATCAAGCTTACCAATGCCCAATTTTACAAGGGGGCGCTAATTTCAAAACGCCAAGCAGCTGACCTTCTGGGCCAGCTCGGCCTGAAAGTTCTTTAGCATGGCAACGATGACCTTGGAGGAGGCCGCCACACGGCGTCAGGTTACGGGCGAGCGGTTTCGCGCAGACGGCCTTGACGGATTTTCAATTTTTGAAACAGATTTTACGGAATGTTCATTCGTAGATTGCATGTTCGACGGCGGTAAAGTTGGCATGTCAAAGTTCCGAAACTGCCATTTCACGGATTGCTCGTTCCGAGACACAACGCTCCTTTCCTGCCAGTTCAACGAAGGGGGCGATGATGAGTATTGTGTTTGGAAGGCGTGTGATTTCTCGGATGCCTTTCTTTCAGAATGCGATCTTTCGAAAAATAGATTTATCAAATGCCGAGGCTTCATGCTGCTGCTGAAAGACTGCAACCTTTCAGAGACTGAAGTCGATCTAGAAGTTCACCGAAGCACCAATGCCCGCCATATCATCGGCGGTATATCGTGCTATCGGACGCGTTTTCTTGAAGCCAACTTTACGGGACAGGACCTAGAGGGTAGCACTTTCGAATTTTGTGATGTTCGTGGTGCCAATTTCAACAAATGTAATCTTACCTCCGTCAAGTTCGTTGGATCAAACTTAAACGGGGCCTCGATAAGGAATGCGTCGCTTGTCTGCACAAATTTAGCTCATTCCGAGATCGAAGAACTAGACCTTACTCAGGCCGATGCACTCTCTGACTTGATGATCAGTGCTGAACAGCGTGATTACGTGCTAAAATGTTTTCGGGTTACGGTCTTAAATCCATGACCCGAAACGGTCATAATACACGACGAACCATCGTCTTCAGACACCTCCCAAAATGGACCGTTTGTTGAAGCTATTCTTATCGGTCGATCCCATGCCCTCGGTCGCGATGCGCTTCCCGCTCAATCTCTTGCTGGCGCTCTAGCTCTTTCACCCGTTCCTGTTCTCGCGCCGCCTCCTGTGCGGTGTGCCGTTCCTCGGCCTCACGGCCCTCGCGCAACGCGGCGGCGCGATCCGCTAGAGCATCACGATCAACGCCCTCCGCTGCTTCGCGCAGACGTGCTGCAAAATCCTGCGGGGCTTCCCGTTCTTGCTCCGACGTGGCGGCTTCCTGAACCTTCTCTCGGCCCTGATAGGCTTCCCATGATGCCTTCAACCGTGCGGCAAAGTCAGGTTCTTGGTCCCGGCCGTCACGCCCTCCGGCAAGCGCCAGCTCGGACTGCCCTGATCCCAGACGATCCATGACGTGCTCTGCCGCACGGTCCAGCCAATCGCGGACCTGTCCGGTCAGCTCCTGCACCACCTGCCTGACCTCGGCGGCAAGGTCCTTGACCTCGTGCCAGACACGGACGGCGGCAACCTCGATGCCGCGCTCCTTGAGCTGCCAAGCACCAAGGGAAAGCTGGGGCAGGGGCGGGCGGTCCAGTGACATGGCCCGCACGGTCTCGTGCAGCTCCGCGCCCTCGTCGCCGCGCTCCCGCGCCGCGCTCGCCAGCTCAAGCGCCTCGTCGCGCTGCGCCACCAGCGTCCGGTGATCCACGCGGTCCTCGATGCCGGCGCGTTCAAGGGCCGCGTTGCTGTCCCGAGCCCACGCCTCGCGCCAGCCCTCCAGAACCTCGACTTTGTTCCAGTCGCGGTTCTTGGTGGTGAAGCCGTCTGCATCCACCTCACGGGTGGTCAGCAGAATGTGGGCGTGGTGGTTGCGCTCGTCGCCCTCGCGCCCCGGTGCGTGCAGGGCGATGTCGGCCACCATGCCACGGTCCACGAACTGCGCCTGTGCGTAGTCGCGGACCAGGGCGACACGCTGCGCATGGGTCAGCTCGTCGGGCAGGGCCACGCGGACCTCGCGGGCGACCTGGCTGTTCTTGCGGGTCTCGGATTCCTCGACACGGTTCCACAGCTCGGATCGGTCACGGACCCAATCCGGC
>NZ_JBGFGP010000175.1:0-588 GCF_041224545.1 Sedimentitalea sp. XS_ASV28
CGCAGCGATGCACAGGGCGAGGTGCACGCGATCGGGTTCGACCGGGACGATTCGCTGTCGTCGAAATGGCTGTTCCAGCTGGACGGGACGGAGACTTACGGGTTGCAGGGCGAAAACGGCCAGTACACCACGGGGTCCGGCTACCAGAGCTTTGCCATCAAGGTCGGGGATTATTTCCAGGGCGATTTCGACCGGCTCGTGCTTGCGGTGGATGACGACGAGGATGGCAGCGGCAAGGCCACGTTCCGCCGCATCACCATCGCAGAGAGCGAAGGGGTCAATGTCAACGGAACGGCATCCGCTCTGATCACCTATGGCGGGGCGCAGGATGCCGGCACGGCCACGGTGTCGGACAATGACAACCGCGTCACGCTGACCGACAATGCCTGGAAATCGATCCTGATCGACGAGACGATCACCGAAGATACCTATCTCAATTTCGAATATCGCAGCGATGCACAGGGCGAGGTGCACGCGATCGGGTTCGACCGGGACGATTCGCTGTCGTCGAAATGGCTGTTCCAGCTGGACGGGACGGAGACTTACGGGTTGCAGGGCGAAAACGGCCAGTACACCACGGGGTCCGGC
>NZ_JBGFGP010000053.1:0-378 GCF_041224545.1 Sedimentitalea sp. XS_ASV28
GGTCGAGCGCTGCTTCAACAAGCTCAAAAACGCCCGGCGCGTCGCCACCCGCTACGACAAGACCGCCGAGAGCTTCCTTGGCTTCATCGACATCACATCTATCCGCCTATGGCTCCGCCATTTGTCAACATGACCTAGTCAATGTCGTCAGCTCTTTCCCAGCAGGGCTTTCAGGACGACATTGTCCAGCATAGTGTCCGCCAACAGGCACTTGAGCTTGGCGTTCTCGTCTTCGAGCGCCTTCAGTTTGTAGAACGTCGCGGTGCTCAGACCGTGCCTGAGGCATACCTCAGCCGTCGGCATGCCGTTCTGCGCTACGATTGATCCACTGGATCAATCGCTAAACGCTTGAACCCTGCTCTTTGATCATCCCGATTA
>NZ_JBGFGP010000074.1:0-281 GCF_041224545.1 Sedimentitalea sp. XS_ASV28
CTTTGGAACATCTGATTTGATTTCGTAACGGAGGGTTTCTGGCTCATCGTAACCGCCAAGGAGTGGAGATGATACAGAAACCCGGAACGCAGAAAGAGCCCGCCGAGAAGGTCGTGAAGGATATTCGGCGGCGCACCAGGCAGCATCATCCGGCCGAGGAGAAGATCCGGATCGGCCCCGGCTGCTCAGCGATAATGGCCGCAGTTACATCTCCGGGGAGCTGGCCGACTGGATGGCCAGCCGGGACATGGATCACATTCGCGGTGCCCCGCGCCATCCGC
>NZ_JBGFGP010000057.1:0-8085 GCF_041224545.1 Sedimentitalea sp. XS_ASV28
CATGGTTGAGCGGTGCTTCAACAAACTCAAGAACGCCCGGCGCGTCGCAACCCGCTACGATAAGACGGCTGAAAGCTTCCTGGGCTTCATCGACATCGCGTCAATCCGACTTTGGATCCGTCATTTGTCAACATGACCTAAGAGCTGTGGGTTTTGTAAAAGCCATTGCTGCCGCCGCAATCGTTGAAGATTCTTGTGCGACAAACCCGTAGCAAAAATTACCTTTGGTTTTGTCACCATTTTGGCCAATGTTTGAGGAATCGGTCGTTGGTGCATTGAGCAGCATCCGTCGTTTTGGGCTCACCGCTGCCCAATGCCCGCGCAGCATTGCCCACGCGGCAGATCGAACCACACCGGTCATCCCCTAGATTTGCCAAATCTCTGATTTCATGATGTCTTGATCAATGTGCGGCCGTTCACAGATCAACAGCTGATGTTCGTGCCCCGGGTGGCGAAGTCTGAAGGTGAGCCCATATTTCCAGATTTCTGCGACGCAGCCAATGGCCGCTCTCAGGTTTGACACCTGAGGCGATGGCATCTAGAAAATAAATTCAGGGGTGCGCAGGAACCTCGTGAGGCGCCAGCCCAATCTTGCATCCTTCCAGTTATGACTCTGCACGGAGGATGCTTTATGGCGTCTTACAATGAAATCCACGTATCTGCTCTGGCTCGCCTGATCGGGACAGCCGATTGTCCGACCCTTCTCGATCTGCGCATCGATGAAGACTTTGACGACGACCCAAGACTTATTCCCGGCGCCTCCCGCCACCCGTTCAAAGATGTCCTCGAACTGGCTGATGAGCTCACGGGCCGATCGGTGGTGGTCTATTGCCAAAAGGGTCTCAAGATCAGTCAAGGGGCGGCGGCGCTGCTGCGCGCAGCTGGGGTTCGGGCGGAAGTTCTCGAAGGCGGGCAATTCGCATGGCGCGACGCGAAGCTTCCCATGGTGACAACGGACAAGCTGCCGCCGCTGGATGCGTCGGGTCGCACGGTGTGGGTCACGCGACATCGCCCGAAAATCGACCGGATCGCCTGTCCGTGGCTCATACGTCGTTTCATCGATCCAAAAGCGCAAATCCTGTTTGTAGCGGCCTCGCAAGTGACCAATGTGGCGGAGCATTTTGGCGCGACCCCCTTCGACATTGAGGATGTGTTCTGGAGCCATCGCGGCGAGACCTGTACCTTCGATACGATGATCGAAGAGTTTGGCATCGGGCATGACGCCCTGTCACGGCTTGCCGTGATCGTGCGAGGGGCAGACACCAACCGCCATGATCTGGCACCCGAAGCTGCTGGCCTTCTGGCGGCGTCTTTGGGGCTGTCTCGCATGTTCCGCGATGATCTGGACCAGCTTGAGGCGTGCATGTTGCTGTATGATGCCTTCTATCGTTGGGCGCGCGACGCGACGAACGAAGGGCATGACTGGCCTGCCGCTTCGACAAGGGCTTGAATCATGAGCAGGACAGATAACGTCAAGGCGAACATGGCCCCGTCTCTCGCGGACGCAACATGTGTCTGGTGGAAAATCGGTATCCTGTCTTTTGGCGGGCCTGCGGCACAGATCGCGCTGATGCACAAAGAGGTCGTGGACGACCGCAAGTGGCTGTCTGAACGACAGTTCCTCAACGCACTGAGCTTTTGCATGCTGTTGCCGGGGCCTGAGGCGATGCAGCTTGCGACCTATGCCGGTTGGCGACTTCACGGCACGATTGGCGGTCTGATCGCCGGGTTGCTTTTCGTCATTCCCGGTGCGGTCGTGATCATGACACTCGCGGCGATCTATAGCTTTTTCGGGAATGTCCCGCTGGTCGAGGCGCTGTTTTACGGAATCAAGGCCGCCGTCCTGGTAATCGTTGTCGAGGCACTGCTGCGCGTCTCGAAAAAGGCGCTGACCCAAAGGCAGCACTGGATCATCGCGGGGGCAGCTTTTGTCGGGATCTTCTTCCTGTCGATCCCCTATCCGCTGATCGTCTTGATTGCGGGTCTCTATGGTCTGATCACGTCAACCACGCCTGCGGAGGGTAGCGCAGTCGACATGGCTCATGTGTCGGCTCAGAAAACCGGCGGAACGATCATCCTCTGGCTTGCGATCTGGCTGCTTCCGCTATTGGCGCTTACCTGGTTCGGTGCACCCGATATTCTTGTCCAGGTGGGGACGTTCTTCAGCAGGTTGGCGATCGTTACCTTCGGCGGTGCCTACGCGGTGCTGGCCTATATGGCGCAGGACGTGGTGGTGCAGTTCGGTTGGCTGAGCGCAGGCGAGATGATCGATGCTCTGGGTCTGGCAGAGACCACGCCAGGCCCGCTGATCCTCGTGACAGAATTCGTGGGCTTCCTGGCCGGGTTCAAGGAGGAGGGGCTTGGCCTCGGAGTGACCGCCGCCATTGTCGCTCTCTGGGTGACTTTTGCACCGTGTTTCCTGTGGATCTTCGCCGGAGCGCCGTACATCGAATGGATCTCGAACCAGCCACGTCTGCAGGGCGCACTTAAGGCCATCACGGCCGCTGTCGTGGGCGTCATTCTAAACCTGTCGCTCTGGTTCGCGCTGCATGTGCTGTTCGCCGCAGTGGCCCGCACACGCTGGGGCCCCGTCACATTGTGGCAGCCTGAGTTCGCCACCATCGAGTGGCTCGCACTGTTGCTCTTCGGTCTAAGCTCCTTTCTGGCCTTTCACTTGCATTGGGGCATCATCCGTATCCTGCTCGTCGCCTCGATTCTGGGCGCAGCGCTACGACTGCTGCTCTGATACGCCTGACCCAGATCCGGACTTTGGCGCAGCCGCAGCGAAGGCCCGGTTTGTCCCGCGTCGTTCCTGTCTGACCCGGCTGCCGCGAAAGTGCGGTTTCGGACCGAGCAAATTTGGCATCCGCCAACGACCGCAATGACGGCAAGCGCCGCGTCGCAGCAACAAGCGTACCACAAGCGCAAAGGAATGCTGCATCAGCAAAGCTCCGAAATCAAAAGTCGGGTTTGTCCGCATCTTTCCAGTTCGCAGCCGTCGCGGCGAAGGTCTGCAAACTCTAGGCTGGCAAACCACGCCGTGCTGGTTCACCTGTCTTGAGCACTGCGTTCAGGATCACGATCAGCTTGCGCATCACAGCAGTGATCGCGACCTTCGCGGGCTTACCGCGTTCTCGCAGGCGACGTGCGAAGGTTTGCATAGCTGAATCAAGGCGAAGGGCGGTCATCGCCGCCATGTAAAGGCTTGCTCTGAGCTCTCGCCTTCCGCCTGAAATGCGGCGGTGGCCCTTCAACCTCCCTGAATCCTGTGCATGGGGCGCGAGGCCGACGATAGCAGCGGCCTCCCCCTTGGTCAGCGACCCAAGTTCCGGCACGTAGGCAAGGCAAGCTGCCGCTGTCTTGGCGCCAACACCGATCACCGATGTCAGCAGATCGGACTTCCGCCGAAACTCTGGTGTCGCTGCGATCAGCTTGGCAATCTGTCCATCCAGTTCCTGGATCTCCTTGATCATGGCACGAACATGGCGCTTGAGAGATCGTTCCACACTTTTGATTTGTGAGTGTTCGAGCCGGTTCTGTTCAGTGCGGATGATCTGAGTAAGGTCATCTCGCCGCCGCCGCAACCCGCGCAGTTCCATCGTTTCCGGTGTCGGAGGCTGCCACAGCCGTAGGTCTTCTGATTTTGCCGCAAACAGCGCCAGCATCCATGCGTCAACTGCATCCGTCTTGGCAGCAAGGCCGAGATATTTCGCAAAGTTCCGGGTCCGGGTTCCGTGGGCGCGGTGAACAGGTACGCGATGAGAACACTGGATAGGCAATGGATTATTCCAGACAATCGCCTGCTCAACCGCGCCAATCCCACCCTCTGGGAGGCTTTCGGGCCGTCTCAAATCTTTATCACCTCGCCGGAAGACAGAACGCCGACGAATGGCCCCGCCTGTTCGATTAGCGCACTTATTCCCGACCTTCACCATTACCACGGTCGCGGGGGACGGGTGTTTCCACTTTGGGCCGATAGAGCTGCCAGCCAACCCAACATTCGGCCCGCGTTACTTGCCGCGCTCACGCGCAGTCTGAGCAACCGGGTAACGGCCCCCGATATGTTGGTTTATATCGCGGCTGTAGCAGCCAACCCAGCCTATACCGCGCGCTTTCAATCCGACCTTATCCAGCCCGGTCTACGCATACCGCTGACCGCCCGCCACGACCTGTTCCAAGAGGGCGTGGAAATCGGCAAGCGTGTGGTCTGGCTCCACACCTACGGCGAACGCTTCACTGACCCCGCGAATGACCGCCCCGCAGGTCCACCAAGGGCCGCAGAAGGCCCCACCATCCCAAGGGGCGGAGCCATCCCGGCGGACCCTGACAAGTTCCCCAATGAATTGAGCTATGACGAGGCCGCGCGCCGCCTCTATGTCGGCGAAGGCTTCATCGACAATGTATCGCCAGAGGTCCGGGCTTACGAGGTCTCAGGTAAGAACATCATTGACCAATGGTTCAGTTACCGCCGCCTTGACCGCAGCCGTCCGATTATCGGCGACCGCCGCCCGCCGTCGCCGCTGGAACAGATCCAGCCCGACCGCTGGCCCGCGTCCTATACCGAAGATCTCATCAACCTGCTTCACGTTTTGACGCTGTTGACCGCCTTGGAGCTCGACCAGGCCGACCTCTTGGAGTGTATCTGTTCTGGCCCGCTTATTGACGCCGAGTTGCTACGTGCCGAGGGCGTTTTTGACGACGACAGCTCCGCCACGACCCGCGCAGGAGATGACCGACAGGACGAATTCGCGTTTTGATTGTCATGCGTCTACTGGACGTGCGAAGTTCTCAAACTTTCACGCACTGCCTTGGATATTCGACCTGTTCAGGTTTCGTCGAAATCCCAGGATTGCTGCGGGTCTTCAGGGGGAAGATCGAGGTCGGCCGTCCGGTATGCGTCCAACCCCGCGTGCTTTGCGTAGCTATGGACATCAGCATCATCAGAATAAACAGCGTGCGCGCCTTCGGCCTTCGCAATCGCAACGATCTGACGGTCAAATTTAATCTTGGTTTTGGTCGCGTCGGGGTTTGCCGCGTCAATACGATGGCCGCCGCGCTTGATCGCGTCGCTCATCGCGATGGCCGCTTCAATGGCTGCCTTCTGGTCGAAGGGAGCGATCCTGAAGGCTGCTTGACCGTTGAGGGTGTCGAGGTATGCCTGCATGGCAGCTCCGGCATGAACCAGCACCTC
Organism: Sedimentitalea sp. XS_ASV28; assembly: GCF_041224545.1. NCBI lineage: Bacteria > Pseudomonadati > Pseudomonadota > Alphaproteobacteria > Rhodobacterales > Paracoccaceae > Sedimentitalea > Sedimentitalea sp. XS_ASV28. The sequence continues at coordinate 5,192 of NZ_JBGFGP010000057.1, forward strand.
GCTCAGCACAGGAGTCGGAATAACGATCTTCTCCTTGTCGGCTGTGAGGTTTGCGATCAGATACTCGATCCGCTCGGCCGCCTTCTCTACGGAAATGCCGGTAGCAGGATCAACTGGTGCTTTGGCGTTGGGATCGAGGACAAGCAGCAAGATCGAACTATCGAAAACAACCATTAGTGCAGACCGTTGCCCCTCTCGCGCAGAGCTTTCAGCGCACCAATCGGATCGTCCATATTGGCCCATTCACTGCCTTTGATCTCACGCATCTGGTCGATAGCGCCTTTAAGATCGTCGGGGGCGAGCACGGTGAAATTATCCACACGAAACTTCTTCAGAATCCAATTTCCATCTTGATCACGAAGCCATCGGCCTGTGCCGAAAATACGCACTGGCTCGTACATATGCTTGGCAAGACGGCGAGCAGTATCGCGATTGGTGTCGATGCCGGTATACTTAATCTCACCGTTCTGTAGCTGAAGGTGCACGGTCTGATCCGCGCCGCTGACGCTGATCAGTATTCCATCGAGCGTGCCTTCCTGATTGAACGGCCCATACGTTGTCGGTTTGGGGCGGTTCACACCTGGAAAGACAATGATTTCGGCGCTCTCGTCGCCGTCTTCGTAGACGAAGCCAGTGGCGTTGTCTTCCGCAAGCAAGCGGTCGATCTCTGTCTTGGCCCTTGTTGCCTCGGGACTACCCTCACCTCGCTTCACCTGGGCGATATGAGCTGCAACCTTCGGCACGTCCTCGTGGTCGATTCTCGTGACAAGTTGCGTGCTGCCGGGCTTCAGAGTATCGAAGTGAACGGCAGTATCATGACCGAGCATAGCGGCAAGGTGTTGCATGTACTGAGCCAACCGTGCCATCGGAATGGTCTCGGGCGTGTAGGCTTTGATATACAGCGTGTAGTTCTTGCTCATGGTCTCACTCATCGCGGCCGCTAGGGTTGAGCCGCAGTCCTCATCGTAGCATCTAGAGTTGGCGAATGACAATAAAATCCAATGAAGACATGGATTTAGGAAAGGTCTTTGAAATTCAGAATCTTAGCGGATCCCATGTGCATAGGAGTGCTTCGCCGGGACGGTGCTCCCCCGTTTAGCCTAAGCGTGATTTGGAGGAAAGTTGATGGAACGGCGAATGCACCCCGACAGCCATGAGTTACACGACTGGCCCATATACGGTCCCAAGGACCCGGAGATCGCCAATCTGGTTGACGCGCTCGCATACGACCATGGACTCCGTGTTCGAGAGATCGAAGAGGTTATTTTGCGAGCGCTACGAGATCGTGTGGCAGCTGAAGAAGCGCGAAGTGGCCACAGCTCTACCTGATGGGCTTTCGTACTGCTTGGTGTGGTGCAAAGTGTGGTATGTAATTTTTGCTATAAAAATTTATTTAGTATTATCAACTGAATAACTGAAATATAACGCACCCTTCGTCTCCGCCACTACACATTGATTTCTTTGAAGAAATTGGATGTAAGGTAAATCTACCCACGGCCTACCCATAGATCATATTTGGCTATGAAGCCGCATAGCTAGCGGCAATGAGCGTGTCTATCTTGCTGATGTCATTCTTGTTTTTAAGCGTGATTTCTAGATCACCAGTCCCAAAATGCCCGATCTGGCGAACGTCGCGCATCATGGAAGCGTCAATTGCGACTGTGTCAGGGTCAAGGTTCAGATACACGCGAACGACGCGCTTTTGATTGTAGACTTGGACCGAAGCGAAATTCCTGTTCCGTCGAAAGGCCATGTAGTGTTTCTGTGGATGCAATGAAACGTCATCGCCCAATGCCACCAGTTTCTTTGCAAGCTCATCGTACGTTGCACGAACGACTTTCGGCGCGGCATCGATTTTGTCCTTCACCGTGACAACAGGCTTGCCGGGTTTAGCAGAAGCATTGCCGCCACGATCTGGAACCGCCTCTTTCAGTTCTTCGGCGAGAGTAGGAAGCACCAACAGCCGGTGAATAAGCCCTTCAACCGTATCCAGAATGACGGCTAGCTGTTCTTTGGTAGGTGCCCACCCTCGGTGTGCGGCGGCGTTCCCTGCTTCCACCACCGGATTCAGTATTTCCCGCTCCTGAGGGGAAAGCTTGCCTTCGTCTTGCAGAGCTTGGAGACCTTTGGGGAAGTTGCCCTTGTCGCCAACCGTCAAGACTATGAGGCGGTCAATCAGAGTGCGTGAACCAAATGTAGCGAGATAATGCGAACCCGATTGCAGAGACTTATAGATTTCTCCAGAAATCTCCCGAAGCGTATCGTCGGGAAGATCATCAAACCAAGGTGGGGATGCGCGGTAGGTAACTGGTGGATATATCTCTTCGTCCCACAAGGCTTCGCGGTGTTGCTGGCCCGTGGACGGGTCTTCGAAGTAGTCGAAGTGTTCGGAGAAATGCGTCTTCTTGACCAATGCGACGTTCTCACAGCCGCAGCATTCTACAACGCAGTATCGGGCAGTTAATCCCGTGCCGCTCCGTGTATCATAGGTATCCGATTGATGCTCTGCCCGGACAAAGTGATTGGTTCTGCCCTTGCAGCGGTTGCAGAAGAACTTCTCAGTGGATGTTTCAGGCATTGGCCAACGTTGCCCCCGTGAATCGCCCCGGTTTCATCGGAGACCTATAGCTTCATTTCACGCGACCATATCGAGCACGTCGCGCTGTGCATAGAAGTTCTCCTCGGCCTCGGCTGGCGGGATGTTTCCGATGGGGCCAAGCAGACGCCTGTTGTTAAACCAGTCGACCCAGTCGAGCGTCGCCATGTGTGGATGGCTCCGTTTTTGCAAGGGTTATTTCAGGCGACCGTGATCTTTGCGGATTGCGGTCATGTGTCCGGCCTGTTGTCGCGGCGCTTCATGACCGCTGGCCTTGATGAAGTCCGCAGGTCGGCTC
>NZ_JBGFGP010000060.1:0-2370 GCF_041224545.1 Sedimentitalea sp. XS_ASV28
CCGTAAGCGGTGTCTGCGGCCCACGCGGGATCAGCTTGACGGATTGAAGTTCCAGGGAAGCAGATCGTCGATCTTGCTGGCTGTGTGACCGGCGGCGATCACCTCAAGGGTCGCCCTGAGATACGCGAATAGTTCGACGCCGTTGATCTTCGCGGTGGCGATCAGGGAAGCGATGCGGGCCCATGTGCGGCCGCCCTCGTCATGTCCGGCGAAGAGCGCATTCTTTCTCGTCAGGGCATTCGGGCGGATCAGGTTCTCGATGGCGTTGGAGTCGATCTCGACGCGACCGTCATGCAGGAAGGTCTGCAGGCCGCCCCACTGTCCGTGGATATAGGTCAACTTCTCGCCGAGCCGCGACTTGGCCGAGATACGCAGACGCTGTGCCTGCAGCCAATCACCGAACTCGGCCACGAGGGGCGCGCTGCGGGCCTGACGGGCCGACAGACGTTGGCCCGGGCCCATGCCCCGGATCTCGGCTTCGATGCGGTAGAACTCAGCGATCCGGCGCAGGCCCTCGGCGGCGATTTCCGAGCCGTCGCGGTCGAAGACCTCTTTCAGCTTGCGCCACGCATGCGCCCAGCAGTGGGCCACCGTGATCGGCGCGCCGCCCTTGCGGGCCGGTCGCGTCAGCCGGTCATAACCGGCGTAGCCGTCGAGCTGCAGGATACCGTCGAAGCCCTGAAGGATCTGCTCCGCGTGGGCGCCGGCCCGGCTGGGCTGGTAGGTGAAGACGACATCGGGCGGGTCTTCTCCGCCCCATCCGCGGTCATCGCGGGCCAGGGCCCAGAGGTAGCCGGTCTTGGTTCGGCCGCGTCCGGGGTCGAGGACCGGAGCCGTGGTCTCATCCATGAACAGCTTTCCGGATGACTTGATGTGTTCCTCCAGCCGGTCGACCACGAGGCCGAGGTGGAAGGCGGCGGTGCCTGCCCAGTCCGCCAGGGTGCTGCGGTCGACCTGAATGCCAGAGCGGGCAAGGATCTGGCTCTGTCTGTAAAACGGCAGGTGGTCCGCGAACTTGGACACCAGGACATGTGCGATGGCCCCTTCGGTCGGCAGCCCGCCTTCGATCAGTCGGGGTGCGGCGACAGCCTGAATGACCCCATCCGAGCAGATGCGGCAGGCATACTTCGGCCGGATGTCGACCAGCACCCGAAGCTGCGCGGGCACGATGTCCAGCCGCTCGGTCCGATCCTCGCCGATCCGGTGCATGCGGCCGCACCCACACGGGTACTCAAGGCTCGCCGGTTCGATGACACGCTCGATGCGCGGCAGGTCCGCGGGCAGATGGCCGAGATTGCGCTGCCGTGTCCCGCGCGGGGTCTGGGTAGAGGGGGCGGCCTGCTCCCTGCGGGTCTCGACCTCGGCGACGGCGGTTTCCAGGTCTTCAAAGGCAAGCTGCCGGTCGTCATCACTCAGCTTCTCGGACCGTTTGCCATGCACGACATGGTTCAACTCGGCCACGAGATGCTCGAGCCGCCGGTTGGCTTCCTTCAGGGCGCTGTTTTCCTGCAGCACCGCCAGAACGGCGGCGCGCTGGCTCTCGGGGATCGCGGACAGATCGATGGGCGGGGCGTCGGGCATGGCTGGATTATACCGGGCCCGGGGCGCCGGTGCCCGGTTATTCAATAGGCCGAGTCACTCTGCCACAGCCGGTCGGCGCACCTCCAGAGATCGAACCCGGCGTCAGTCCAAACCGGCAAACAGGGCCTCGAACTGCGCCCGGTTCAGGGTCATTGCCCCGTCGCGGATCGCGGGCCAAGTGAAGGTGTTTTCTTCCAGCCGTTTGTAGGCCATCACGAGTCCGCTGCCGTCCCAGAACAGGATCTTCAACCGGTCGGCGCGCTTCGGCCGGAAGACGAAGACCGTGCCGGTGAATGGATCCTCGGCCAGCGCGGATTGAACCAAAGCCGCGAGACCATCATGGCCCTTCCGGAAGTCGACAGGCTTCGTCGCCATCAGGATACGCACGCCCTGCGAGGGCATCAGCATGGATGCACCTCCGGATGCGCTTCCTCCTCGGCGACCTTGCAGACCACGAGAGGCGCAAAGACAGAATCCTCGACTTCTGCCGCAGGCAGCACGAGCTTGCCCTGTTTGGCTTCACGTCGCCATGCCGAGAGTTGGTTGGGCAGAATGCCAAAGCGCTCCGCCACGGCATTTACAGTCGCACCAGCCTCCAAGGTCATCGAGACGGCCAAGGCCTTGGCCTCATCCGGCCACCGGCGATGTCCCGACGCGTAAATCTCGACGCCCAGTGATTTGAGAAACGAATTTGTAGCGCACATTGCGAAACGCACTCCCCATCATGAGATGGAAGTCATCTCGCATCCGAACCCATCATCAGCAACGTGGGGTCGAGACGACGCTTAC
>NZ_JBGFGP010000064.1:0-11651 GCF_041224545.1 Sedimentitalea sp. XS_ASV28
CAAACGCGGTCAAATCCATCACAAGCCACCGGGCGTCCAGGGCGAGATCGCATTCATCAGCCGACTGTTCGACGCCGCCGCGTAACCAACTGCGCTCACCAGGCATTCATTCGCCAACAGCGGATTAATGCAACAGTCCCAGCCAAAGACACCGACTTCAGCTCAGCACATTATTCTGACAGTCAAGCTCTAAATATGCCTTGTCAGTGACCGCAGACATTCGCGCGAGCTGCGGCTAAGGCCCGGAAAGGGCCCACAGCAGAAGTGTCGGCTCTTTTCGGCGTACACACGCCGTGTGTCGATCCGCTGCGCCGCCGAGCATGAACTGCTGCACGGCAGAAGGACATCCGGTCATTCAGGCAAACCAAAGCAAATATTAGGAATTCACGCAGTGCGGACAACGACGTAGCTGCTGCCGCGACATTGAGCTTGACAGAATCGATGCACTAATTTTTTAATTGTCGAAAATTTTCTATATTTGGAAAGCTTGTGCAGAAATACACTCTGAAAACCGTTGACCGAGCCTTCGAGCTTCTGCGCATCCTGATCGACGCGCAGAAGCCGCTCAGTCTCTCGGAGGTCGCTGACCGAGCCGAAATCAACACGTCAAACGCATTTCGCTTCCTTAGGACACTTGAGGGAAGCGGTCATGTGGTCCGCGACGAAAGTAAGCGGTACTCGCCTATATCTGGTGGGGGAGGCGAGATCGGGCTTCATCGTGGGGTTGAGCTTCTGGATGCAATTGCCGCTGCACCAGAAGGAGAGATCAGCGCCAAAGCGCTTGCAGATTTGCTGGCGGTGGATGTGCCGCAGATCGTACGCGCGCTTCACAAACTGTCAGCCGCGACGATGGTCGAGCTCGATCACACTTCTGACCAATGGCGGCTATCGACGGGAATGATGCGGTTCTTCCGGCCGCTGCTGAACGATCAGTTCCTCGCGCGCTTCATCCGTCCGGTGATGCAGGAACTGAACAGCACCTATCAGGAAACCGTCAGTTGGTTCGTGCCATATGGGTGGGAACAAGTCGTCGTCGAGGTACTCCCGAGCCCGCACCCGATCCGCTATGTGCTCGAACGGGGTGCGCGACAGCCGACCTACCTTGGTGCCGCCGGCAAGGCGCATCTGGCCACGTTGGAACCCAAGGTCGTCAGCGCGTTTCTGGCTGAACTGGAGCCGGTGCAACTGACTCGATTCCAACTCGACAAGGCGACGCTGAAGGCCGAGCTGGAAGAAATCAGGAAGCGGGGCTACGCCACGTCAGACAGTGAACGGGTCGAAGGCGCGGCATCAGTTGCGGTGTCAGTTCGTGGTCCAGATGAGCAGGTGATGGGCGTGATCAGTGTGATGATGCCCAAGTTCCGGATGTCTGCCGCCGATTTTCGCGACATGAGTGAAATGCTAAAAGCGCGTACCGCCGCGCTGTTCCAAAATTCCTAATTACCAAGGCAAGAGAGGAGTCATTGAAGTGATCAGAGACGCCGACAAACTGGAAGCGCTTAAGGCCGAGGTTCATGCTTGGGTGCGTGGGGTGGCACATCCGAACGAGGATCGTGTGGCCGAGCTGAACGAAGTGTCCGCCGACATCGTTTCGGACATGGCCAAACGCGGCTATTTTGGCTGGTCGATTCCCGAAGAATACGGTGGGCTGGGCCTGACCACCGAAGAGCTCGTGACGCTGGCCTTCGAACTGTCGCAATGCGCAGTCGCTTTTCGTGCGCGCGTCGGCACCAATACCGGGATCGGTTCCGAGGCGTTGGTTGCCGATGGCACGGAAGACCAAAAGCGGCGTTTTCTCCCGGAGTTGGCCAGCGGTCGCGCAACCGGGTGCTTTGCATTGACTGAGCCGAACGCAGGGTCCGAGGCTACAGCTGTCGAGACTACAGCGCGCCGGGAGGGAGATCAGTACGTGCTGAACGGCAAGAAGTGCTACATCACCAATGCGCCGATCGCCGACCTTTTCACCGTGATCGCACGGACCGACCCCAACACGCCAGGCGCACGCGGGCTCAGCGCCTTCGTCGTGGAGCGCGGGGTGAAAGGCCTGTCCACCAGCGACCCCTACCAAATGATGGGGCAGGCCGGTTCGCCTGTGGGCGAGGTCTATCTGGAGGAGTGCCGCGTGCCGGCAGAGAACCTGATCGGCGGTCGCGAGGGCGAAGGGTTTCGCACGGCCATGCGCGTTCTGAACAAGCAGCGCATTCACCTCGCCGCGCTGTGCACCGGCCCGGCTATCCGGATGTTCGATCTCGCTTTTTCTCATGCCGAAAGCCGTAAACAGTTCGGCCAGCCAATCGTGGAATTCCAGCTTGTCGCCGCGCTTCTGGCAGACTGCCAGACCGAAATCCATGCGGCTCGCGCGCTGGTGCTGGAGACCGCAAGGGCGCGGGACCGGGGCGACGACATCGCACTGCAGGCGTCGATCTGCAAGTACTTCGCCTCGGAAATGTGCGGCCGCGTCGCTGATCGTGCGGTCCAGGTCTTCGGCGGCGCCGGCTATGTCGCTGATCATAGTCCGATCGAACGGTATTATCGGGATGTGCGTCTTTTCCGGCTTTACGAAGGCACCAGCCAAATCCACCAGCTCAACATCACCCGCCAGACCCTCAGGAGGCGTGCAGCATGAGCCTTTCCCAGCATCTTCTGAACCCGCTCGAGAACGCCGTTCCGCTGACACGGCTTTTCGAGCCTCGCGCCATCGCTGTGGTGGGCGCGTCGGAAACGCCCGGCTCGGTTGGCCGCGACGTGGTGGAGAACCTGCTGGATCGTGGCTTCGAGGGTCGCATTCTTCCGGTCAATCCGAAATATGACACGCTCTTGGGCCTTGAATGTTACGACACGCTGGCAGCCATTCCTGGCGATATCGACTTGGTAGCCGTGGCCGTCCCGGCGCGTCATGCCGTCGGCGTGATCCGCGAGGCCGGCAAGCTGAAAGCCCCGTTCGCTGTCATCTTCGCATCGGGATTCTCGGAGGCCGGCGATGAAGGCCGCGCGATGCAGGACGACCTTGCCGCCGCTGCCGCAGCGGGCGGCGTGCGATTGATCGGCCCCAACTGCCAGGGCTTCATGAACGTCGCGGCAGGTCTGCATGTCGGTTTCGGGCCACCGTATCGGCTCGACTACCGCAAGGGCCGCGTTGGCGTCGTTTCTCAATCGGGCGCTTTCGGCAATTCCCTGCTGATGGGATTGAGCGGCGAGGGCGTGGGCGTTCGCAATTATGTCTCGACGGGCAACGAGGCGGGAACGACGGCTCTCGACATGGTGGAAGCCATGTTGGACGACGAAGGGACAAGCGTTGTCGCGGGTTATGTTGAAGGCTTGCGTGATGCCCGAAAGCTTCGTTCCGTTGCGGCCAGAGCGCGCGCGGCCGGAAAACCGCTGGTCTTGTGGAAAGTCGGTCGGTCCAGCGCCGGTGCCAAGGCGGCTGCGTCACACACGGCCAGTCTGGCAGGTGACGACAAGCTGTACCGCGCAGCCTTTCGACAGTACGGCATCGTAGATGTTGATGACATCGGCGATATGGCCGACTGCGTCCGGGGTCTCGACACGGGGCGTAGGGCAAAAGGTCCCCGTGTTGGTGTGGTGACCGTCTCTGGCGGTGCCGGCGTCGCAATGGCAGATCGGGCCGAAACGCTGAACCTGGAACTGAGCGATTTCGCGGAAGTTACCGTAAAGAAACTGCACGATCTCCTTCCCAAATTTGCGAGTTTCGCCAATCCGCTGGATGTGACGGCCACTGCGGTCATGGATCCGGACGCGCTTGGCAAGACTCTGGCCGTGGTCGCGGCGGATCCCGGCGTCGACATGCTGGCCCTGACCTTCGCGGGGGCATCTGGAAAAGCAGGCCGATCCATCGCGGAAGCGGTCGCTTCCATCCACGCGGCGACGGACATGCCGATCGTGGTTTCCTGGAACGCGCCGCGCAGCAAGAACAACGTCGCATACGATCAACTCGAAGCGCTTGGTGTGCCTGTCTATGCCACACCGGCCCGCGCGATCCGTGGACTGGCCGCGGTCTGGACCACAAGCAAGCCCTTGCCTGATTTTGACACCGGACCAGTACCCGATACGCGATCCGCGCGGCTCTTGGACGAAGCAGAAGCAAAGACACAGCTCGAGGGTACCGGTATCGCAGGACCGCGGGAGCGGGTCGCGCTTTCATCTGAGGAAGCGCGTAGTGCAGCCGACGAAATTGGGTATCCGGTCGTGGCCAAGCTGCTTTCCAGCAGGATCGACCACAAGTCTGACCTGGGAGGCGTGCGAGTGGGCCTTGCCGATGCCGGCGCGGTTACGAAAGCCTGGAAGGAAATTTCGGAGATTCCTTCTTCGTTGATCCCGCCGGTGCCGAATGAAGGGGTGTTGATACAGGAATTGGTCACGGGCGGCACCGAAGTCATCCTCGGGGCACGCATCGATCCGTCCTTCGGTCCGATCATCATGTTCGGCGCGGGGGGAATATTTGCCGAGATTTTCGAGGACGTGTCAATCCGCATGGCTCCGGTGACGGAGACGCAGGCACGCGAGATGATCGCCGAGACCCGAATTTCGCGGATTTTGTCGGGAGCGCGTGGTCGACGGATTGCCGACACCGAAGCGCTTGTACGGGCCGTGGCCGGTCTCTCCAGGCGGATCGCAGACGCTAGTGGAAATATTCAGGAAATCGAGATCAACCCGCTTTTCGTAATGGAAAAGGGGCAGGGAGTTGTCGCAGGTGATTGCGTTGTTCGGGTCGCGCAGGAGGAAAATTCGACCGACTCACGCAACAGGAATTCCAATTGAAGGCAGCATAACTAGGGAGGACATCCATGCTGAAGAATATCACGAAAATCTCGGTGCTTGCACTGGGCTTCGCCATGGGCGCGACAGGCGTCATGGCGGAATATCCGGAGCGTGCGATTACCGTGATGGTCCCGTTTCCGGCAGGCGGTTCGACGGACACGATGGCCAGGGCTGCCGCCGATGTCATGTCGGGAATACTGGACGCCGATATCGCCGTCACGAATGTTGGCGGAGGCGCCGGCACTATTGGAACGGCTCAGATCGCCCGTTCGCGGCCAGATGGTTACACCATTGGTGTCATACCAGCAGCCCCTTTGGTCAATCAGCCTCACATGCGTGAAACGCCTTATTCTATAGAAGATTTCGATTATATTTGCGCCTTGTTCTATAGCCCGCAAGCGCTGGCGTTGGCGCCGAATTCGCAGTTTTCGAATCTTTCCGAGGTAATCGAATATGCCCGTGAAAATCCCGGTGTACTGACCTATGGTTCCCCGGGGCCGGGGTCTCTGCCCCATCTGGCGATGGAGATGTTTCTGGAGGAAACCGGCGTCGATATCGAACATGTGCCGTTTCAGGGCGACGGTCCGGGCGTCACGGCGCTGATGGGCGGGCATATCGACATGTATATGGCAATCTTCTCCAACGTTTCCCGGTATGACCTGAACGCCGTTGCGATCTTTGCGCAAGATCGGGTCGCGGCCGCGCCGGACCTGCCCACTTCCATCGAAGAAGGTTTCAAGACGACGGCAAGCTGGTGGGGCGGTATCTTTGCTCCAAAGGGTCTGCCGGAAGACGTGAAGGCAACGCTGTCAAATGCATGCCAGAAGACTGCCGAAAACGACGCCTTTGCGGAAACATTGGGCAAGCTCGGCTCGTTCCCGCGCTATCTCGACAGCGAGGCTGTACGCCAAGAGGTGGTCCAGAGCAGTAAAACCAATGGCGCCATCCTCAAGCGCGTCCTGAAATGATCGGGGGCGCAACATGGACCTTCGCCTGGAGAACATAATTGCAGGAGGTGCCGTGCTCGGCATCTCCGCGATTCTTTTCACGCAACTTCTCCCGGGCCAGTTCGAGGGAGTCGAGCTCGCTCGCAATCCGATGACATTTCCTCGTTTCCTGCTGCTGATCTTCGCGCTCGGCGGTACGTTTCTGGTCCTCTCGGGACTTTTTGGGTCGCGCGGCCCATGCACCGCAAAACAGCCAGTCGCCTGGGGCCGGGTTCTGGCGCTATTTATTGTCACTGCGATCTATCTCTTCGCTTATGCGCCCATAGGTTTCATCCCCGTAACACTCGTCTTCCTGCCGGTTACCATCCTGACGCTTGGCTACCGCCGACCTCTGGTGATCGCGATCGTCACATTGGTGACAGTTTTCGGTCTCTGGTACGTCTTCGCTGAAGGCTTCTCGGTTCGGCCGCCAGGCATCGGTATCGACGATATGTTGCGCATGTTCAAGGACGCCTCTTGATGGAACATTTTCTTGCAGCCCTCGCCGGGCTATCGGATCCGCTGAACCTCATCATTCTGATCGGTGGAACCGCAGTCGGCATCCTAATCGGCGCTATGCCCGGTCTTGGCTCGGTCTTGGCCATCACTCTCGCCTTACCCCTGACCTTCGTCATGGGACCGGAGCCGTCCATCGCGCTGCTGCTAGGGCTCTACGCCGGATCGGTTTATGGTGGCTCGCTTTCTGCGATCCTGATCAACACGCCCGGCACGCCGCAAGCGGCGGCGACGGTGTTCGACGGCTATCCCATGATGCAGCAGGGCAAGGGTGATTTCGCCCTAGGGTGGGCGACCGTCGCCTCGACCATTGGCGGGGTGATCTCGGTTATCGTGCTGATTGTCGCGGCCCCGGCTCTGGCACGGCTCGGCCTGAAATTCGGTCCGATCGAATATTTTGCGGTAGGCGTCTTCGCGCTGACCTGCGTTGTCAGCGTATCCGAGAACAATCTTGTGAAAGGCGTTCTTGCCTGCGTTCTTGGTCTGCTGGCTGCGACAATCGGACAGGACCCGCTCACAGGGGATGTGCGCATGCACTTCTCGAACTTCAACCTCATGGCGGGAATAGCGCTGGTGCCTTTCCTCGTCGGTCTCTTTGCCCTGTCCGAAGTGATCTGGCGCGTGGCCGAGAATGTCTCGGCCGCGGATCGGCCAACCTCTACCGCCGGGTTCCGATTTCCTTCGATGTCCGACATTGCCGCGCGCTGGCGGGTTTTCGGCAAGTCGGCGCTGATTGGAACCGGGATAGGCACTTTGCCTGGTGTTGGCGCAACTGCGTCGTCAATGGTCAGTTACGCTGAGGCGCGGCGCTCCTCGCCCAATCGTGAGAATTTCGGCAAGGGAGAACCCGACGGCATCATTGCCTCGGAAACCGCCAACAACGCGGTGACTGGCGGCGCATTGGTTCCGACCCTGTCTCTGGGCATTCCTGGCGATCCGATTACCGCTGTCATGCTGGGCGCGCTCATCATCCAGGGCATCACACCGGGACCACGCCTTTTCATCGAGAACGCTGATCTCATGGTGTTCATTTTCCTCAGTCTTTTCGTGGTGAACCTGGCGCTGCTTCCGCTCGGCGCGTTGATGGGGCCGATCTTTTCCCGAGCCATCCGCGCTCCGGAACCGGTGCTTCTGGCAGTGATCGTCGTGCTGCTGGCGATCGGCACATTCTCGGTCAACTACAACGGTTTCGATCTGCTGGTGATGCTGGCAGCGGGATTGCTCGGATTCGCCATGCGATTGCTGCGCTTTCCACTGGCTCCCGTGGTGATCGGCTTTGTACTTGGCCCGGTGATCGAGCAGAGCCTTCGTCAGGGCCTTGTGATCGCGCGGGGAGATTTCCTCTATTTCCTGCAGCAACCGATTGCGCTTGGCCTGTTCGTCGCGTCCGGATTGTTCATGGCATGGGCGGCATGGCGTCACTGGAACGACCGACGGACCAACAAACCCGATCAGAAAGACGGCGCGAAATGAGAGCATATCGAATCGAACAGAATGGCAAGGTCGGCCGGGGCGATATCATCGACATGAGTGTCGACGACCTCGACGCGGGCGATGTGCTGATCCGGACGCAATTTTCCGGTATCAACTACAAGGACGCACTTGCCGGTCTTGGTGGAGCGTCGATCATACGACGCTATCCCTGCAACGCCGGGATCGAATGCGTCGGCAACATCGAGGCGAGCAACGACAATCGTTTTTCACCCGGTGCCGAGGTCATTGTTCATGGCCGCGGTATCGGCGTGAGCCACGATGGTGGCCTGGCGGAATACGTGCGTGTGCCGGCAGACTGGGTTCTGCCTCTTCCGGAACAGTTGAGCGCATGGGAGGCCGCAACACTCGGCGTTGCAGGGTATTCGGCGGCACTCGCCGTCGACCGGCTGGAAACGCTCGGTCTGGCACCCGGCAGGCTTCCTGTCGTCGTTAGCGGGGCGACCGGCGGGGTCGGTGCTTTCGCCGTCGCCATGCTGGCTCGGCGCGGCTTTGCAGTCATCGCCCTGTCTTCAAAACCGGACGCGGCGGAATACCTGTCTCGACACGGCGCGGTCGAAATAATCAGCCCCGCCGATCTCGAGAACAAGCCACTATCGAAAGCGCGCTGGTGCGGCGGTATCGACGCGGCAGGCGGGCCGGTGCTGGCGAAGATTTTGGCCGGAACGGATCGAAACGGCGTGGTCGCCAGCATCGGCAACGCTGCCGGCGTGGAGCTCGCCACCACCGTTCTACCGTTCATCCTGCGAGGCGTAACCCTGACCGGGATCAATGCCGACAGTGACATGGCGACCCGGACCCGCATCTGGGACCGGCTGAGCACCGATCTGAAGCCCGAGGGATTGGCCGAATGGGCAAGCACGATCGGTTTGGGCGAGGTGCCCGCCGTGATGCGCCGCATGCTGGCGGGCGAGACGACCGGCCGCACCATCGTGGATTTCAGTGAAGCTGCCTCAAAATGACCGAACCGATCTTCACGTTCGCACTGATCGCCGACACGCATTTGAACCCAGTTGATGGCGAGAGCGGATCACCTTGGCATTCGAACGCGCTCGCCAATGACCGTGCACGATGGGCGGTGGCCGCTCTGAACGCCGACCAGCCGGAGTTCGTGCTTCATTTGGGTGACATGGTCCATCCGGTGCCGGCTCAAGCCAGCTATGCCACTGCAGCTGCCAGGTTCCACGCGATTTTCGGCGCTCTGGACGCGCCACTACACCTGCTTCCCGGCAACCATGATATCGGCGATAAACCCGGCGACTGGATGCCGGCCCATATCGTCACCCCCGAGGCGCTGGATTCTTATCGCAGGATATTCGGATCACCCTGGCATGCATTCGATCACCGTGACTGCCGTTTCATTCTCCACTGTAACCCGATCCTCGGCTCGGGCCTGCCTGAAGAGGCGGCGCAGTGGGACTGGCTTGAGAAACAACTCGCCGATTCCGGCGACCGCCGGATCTTTTTCCTCACACATTACCCGCTGTTCCTGACCAATCCCGATGAACCGGAACATTATGACAATCTCGCCCCGTCTGTGCGAGAAAGACTGCGTAGTATGCTGCTCAACAAGGGTGTCGAGGCCGTCTTTGCCGCTCATGTGCACAATATTTTCCATACGCCGCTTTCGAATGCTGAGGCCGCGCCCATGCAGCATGTGCTTCCCTGCGTTTCGGCCCTGCGTCTCGACTACAGCTATCTCTTTCGGTCGCCGCCACTGGCCGACCAAGAACATGGTCGAAACGATGTTCGCAAGCTCGGGTATTACCTGGTGGACGTGATGCCGGATGGCTACCGTATCCGGTTTCGCCGCACTGAAGGTTCCACCCTGTCGGAGTGGTCGAAAGCTGACCGTCCACAACGAATGATCTCATATCGCGAGAGACTTGCCGATCGGCCGATCGGCGTTGACCTGCGCCACGGCTGGGCTGAGACACATGCCATCCCCTACTCAGGCGTGGTGGACGAATTTCGGCGCAAGTACGTGCGCAACGACTACTTGATCACCGCCTTGCAAGAATCCGGACTCCGCGATTTGCGTGTGCCTATCGACGACCTGCGCGATACTGCGACCCGCGAACGTATGCGCGATCTTGGCAGGTTTGGCCACAGGTTTCAGGTGTTCTCCATCGAACCTCCGACTGAAAAGGATGTGGCGCTTCTGAATGAAACGTCTGCTGTTTCAGCCATCGAAGTCATCGCCCGCTCTGAGCGACTGGTGAGCAGCCTTGCCGATTGGCGCGCAGCGCTCGGACCCGGTCGCCCCAAAATCCTGGCTTCGCGTTTGTGGTCATCGGCGGATATCAAAACCCAGGCCATTCATTTCGCTCACGGGATCGGCCATGGTTGCTTCGCCGAGGATGCAGAACTGATCGAGATGGTGAAGCCGCATGCCGACGGGATCGTGTTTCGAATTGGCCCGGAGGACGAGCCGGCAAGAACCATAGCCAAGTTGCCGCGAGATTTATCGGGGCTGATCGTGCTTTATCTCTGCCTTGGCGCGCGGAATCCTGCCCGCGCGGCAGAAGACGACGGGGCGCAATCGGCCCGCGTCATCGAGGCAATCGATGCCGCGCGGCGCTTCTCGATACCTGCGACCGTGATACTTGACACCCTGGACGACCATGATCGCGGGTACTATCCGCGTCACGGTTTGTATGACACCCAATTCAATCCGCGTCCGATCGCCAGAACACTCTCGCAGAAAGACCTATCGTAAGATTCCGGTTCGGACGGATCAAGCTATGAACGATTTCAAAGGGCGGCATTTCTCAGGTGAAGTCGTGCTTTGGGCTGTTCGCTGGTACTGCCGGTATGGCCTCAGCTATCGTGATCTGGAAACCATGATGGCGGAGCGCGGTGTGTCTATCGATCATTCGACCATTTACCGCTGGGTGCAACGCTACGCCCCCGAAATGGAGCGGCGGATGCGCTGGCAGTTGCGGCGGCCGATGTCGGATAGCTGGCGCGTTGACGAAACCTACATCAAGTTGCGTGGCAAGTGGACGTATCTGTACCGGGCGGTTGATAAATTGGGGAATACCGTCGATTTCTACCTGTCTTCAACCCGCAATGCCAAAGCCGCGAAACGCTTTCTGGGCAAGGCCATTCGTGCCTGTAAAAATTGGGAGAAACCGTCCAAGATCAACACCGACAAGGCCGGATGTTACACCCAGGCGATCCGCGAGTTGAAGAAAGAGGGTAAATCTCCGCAGGAGGTGGAACACCGCCAGGTCAAGTATCTGAACAATGTGATCGAGGCCGATCACGGCAAGCTCAAGCAGTTGATCAAGCCGGTCCGGGGTTTCAAGACGATGAGGACGGCCTACGCCACAATCGAGGGTTTCGAGGTGATCCGCGCCCTGCGAAAAAGCCAGGGTCGCGCCTTCAATCTGACCCGCGACCCGATTGGCGAAAAACGCATGATCGAACGCGCCTTCGGTGTCGGGCCATATGTCATGACCGAGGCAATGACGCTGATTGAAGAGCATTTCAAAGCCGTAGCATAAGTGTGCCCAATGGAGGGGCAACTGCGTCATGTGATAAAGTTTGCAACAGAGCCTGCGAATGTGCCGTTCGTGCCGTTTCGGGTCGTTGCACCAGTCTTTGATCGCTTTGACGCTTGGCACAGCATCGAATAGCTGCACCAGCCCTTCAGTGGTGAAGTGAAGGTTAGATTGCACGGGGTAGACAAATGCGATGAGAGGTAAATCCGAGGCGTCTGCAATGTACTTGAAATGGGACTGTTGCATTAATCCGCTGTTGGCGAATGAATGCCTGGTGAGCGCAGTTGGTTACGCGGCGGCGTCGAACAGTCGGCTGATGAATGCGATCTCGCCCTGGACGCCCGGTGGCTTGTGATGGATTTGACCGCGTTTG
>NZ_JBGFGP010000066.1:0-1662 GCF_041224545.1 Sedimentitalea sp. XS_ASV28
CCCCATGCCCGCGCCTCGATCTGCGCCGCCGGATAGGCTGGCCTTGTGACTGCCGACAATTCGAACAGATCGGCCTTGTTGATGGTCCGCAGCATGGACGCGCCGCGCCGCTCGATGCGCTCGCCACCCTGGGGAACGCGAAAGCCCGGTGACAGGCCCTTGATCAGCCCCGCCCGGTGCGCTGCCAGAAAGTCGGCCGCCCAGGTGATGCCATCGTCCAACCTGGCCTCGATCTGCAAAGCCTCGTCAGTGTCGGTCAGGTGCAAGCTGCCTGCCGATCTGCTGGCAAGGGGCTTGTCAAAGCTATGCCCTGCCAGCAGGTGGATTTCAGCGCCGCCGTTGATCCGGTCGGCAAAGGCCCGCGGGGCGATAACTTCCAGCCGCCCCGGTGCCAGTTCGGTTTCCGCACCATAGGGAAAGGTGGCGCGAAGGCGGGTTTCCCCGCCTTCGGCCCTGACGTCCAGGGTGCCTTTGCTGCCGCCCCAGAGCATCAGTCCTGCACCCCCGTCAGCACTTCCAGTTGCGCCGTGCGGGAAATGGTCACGTCCATTGTCGCAAGCGCCGTCAGCCGCAAGCCGCCGGATTGCGCATCGCTGTAAGGATCGCGGATCAGGTCAACCGCGCCCCACATGCCGACGAAGATCGGAGCCGTGCCGCCCGCGCTGGTGGTCAACAGTGCGTCCGATGCCGTTGGCGAACCGGTCGGAGCCGCAAGCCCGTTGGTGGTCATGACCACGTTTTGCGCCGGAATGTTGCGGGTCAGGCGGTCCCATTCGGTCACGCCGGTGCCGGTGTCGATATAGGTATCATCCAACGCCGCCCAGACTTCGGGGCGGATCATCAGCCTGACCGCATCGGGCGACCCCGCCGCATTTGCCGTCATGAACCGGACAACCGCCGCGCGGAACGCCGCCCAGGATGCCGCCGCGTTGACCGCCGTTTCCGTGATGCCCCAACCGGACGCCCCGGCAAACACGCCGGTCGGCTCGCCATTGGAACCGGACCCGAGGAAAACAGCCGCGTCCAGCGCCTCGCCCATGCACCCGTTCAGGTCGCGCCGCACCGCCTGTTCCAGCGCCGCGCCGGATTGTTTCAGGCTCTTGCGCGAAATCCGCATCTGAATGCCCAGGGTGTTGTCCGGGGCCAGCGGTCGGTCGGTTGTCGTGTAGGGCGTCGGTCCTGCCACGTTGGCGTTTTCCCCATCGGCCCAGCCCGCCGACACGCTCGACGTCGTCACCGGGTATTCCAGTTCGCCCACGCCGACATTGACCATTTGCGCCCCCATGCGCGCCGCCGCCGATGCCGGGAACAGCCGGTCAATGATCGGAGCGGTGCGGATCGGATCAGGCGTCCCGCTGGCCACGGTGTTCCGGGTTTCCAGCGCCTCAAGGGGAACCGGCATTCCGCGATAGCCGTCGGCGCTGCGCAGTTCGGTGACGATTTCCGCCGTCTGCCCTTGCAGTTGCCGCCCTTCATCCAGGGCCAGCGCCACCTGCCGCAGTTCAAAACCCGCCATGATCTCGGACCATTCGCGTTCAGAGCGCGTTTCCAGCTCGCCCCTGGCGTCCTGGCGTTCCTCGTCCTCGGCAATCAGCGCCGCGCGATAGCGGGTTTCGTTGGCGCGATACTCGGCGTCCAGCTCGCCCATCTTGCGGGTTTCAT
>NZ_JBGFGP010000002.1:0-281 GCF_041224545.1 Sedimentitalea sp. XS_ASV28
ATGGGCAGGCCGACGCCGTTAACGCGGAGGTGGATCTTGGTCGTGAAGCCACCCCTTGAACGGCCGAAACCCTGTCGCGGAGTCCCCCTTTAGCGCCCGCTGCCTGATGATGGGCGCGAACTACGGTGCTGTCTATCATTAGCAGGGCATCGGGAACCAGCCGACTTTCGTTCAGTGCGTCCATGATCTGCTCCCAGAGCCCGGCCAGCGTCCAGCGCCGGAACTGGCGATAGACCGACGACCACTTGCCGAACTCTTCAGGCAGATCGCGCCACGGTGAT